>JANNNM010000313.1:0-3201 GCA_031398535.1 Betaproteobacteria bacterium
GGCTCATGTCGTCGGAGCTTTCGTTGATCGGAATGCGGATCTTGCCGCAGGGGCTGGTCATTGCCTTCGACTTGAGACCCGTCAGCTTGCCCTCGATGTCGAAGTAGCGGATCTCGCGGAAATTGAAGATGCCGGCATAGAAGTCCGCCCACTCGCCCATGCGGCCGCGATGCACATTGTGCGTCAGGTGGTCGATGTAGGTCAGGCCCGCGCCCTGCGGATACTGGTCCACGCCCGGCAGCGGGAGGAAGTCGATGTCATAGATCGACACCTGGCCGCCGGCATTGGCGGGCGAGCCTGGATAGCGGTCGACCAGGTAGATCAGCGAGTCGCCGATGCCCTTGATCGCGGGAATGTTGAGCTCCATGGGGCCGGGGCGATTCGCAACGGCCCACGCGCCATGCTCGACTGCGGAGGCGCAGGCCAGCGCCGCATCCTTCACGCGAAAGGCGATCGCGCAAATGCTCGGCCCGTGCTGGCGCGCAAAGCGCTGGGCGAAAGAATCGGGCTCGGCGTTGACGATGAAGTTGATTTCGCCCTGCCGGTAGAGCAGCACGTTCTTCGACCGGTGCTTCGCCACGGCGGTGAAGCCCATCTGCTCGAAGAGGCGCCCGAGCGCCACCGGATCGGGTGCCGCGTATTCGATGAACTCGAAGCCGTCGGTGCCGAGCGGATTGTCCCAGAGCGAAGGTGCGGGCGTGGTCATGATGTGGTTCCCTGAATCGATGCGGCGTAAAAATGGGGTCAGGTTCGAATTTGCTGCGCGCAATGCGGGACAATCGGAACCGCCTCGTCGGCAAATTCGAGCCTGACCCCATTTTTACGCTGGTTCAACGCGGCGCTTGATCCGCGAGGCTGAAGCCTCGCCTGCAGAGCCTGAATACGAAATTCTACGGGTTTGGCGCGCTGCCTGTCGTCTGCAGTCGTCGCAGCACATCCTGATGCAGGGCGCGGTCACCCGACGCGACGACGGCGCCGCCCTGGTCGCACGGGCCGCCCTGCCAGTTGGTGATGGCGCCGCCCGCCGCCTCGATCAACGGAATCAGCGACTGCACGTCATAGGCCTGCAGGCCGTTCTCGATCACGACATCGACGAAGCCCATCGCGAGCTGCGTGTAGCAATAGCAATCACCCCCGTAGCGCAGGAAACGCGCGGGGCCGGCCACCGCATCGAGCGCCGCCTGTTGCGCCGGGGTGCGGAACTGGCGCGGGTCGGTGGTAGTGACGATCGCATCCTCGAGGCGCGCGCAGGCGCGCGTCCGCAGCGTGCGGCGCTCGTCACCGCGCCGCCATTGCGCCGTGCCGCCGGCCACGCCGACAAAGGTCTCGCCGACAAAGGGCTGGTGCGTGACGCCCACCACCGGCGCCGTGCCGTCGTGCAGCGCGATCAGGATGGCCCAATGGTGCTGGCCGAGGATGAAGCTCTTGGTGCCGTCGATGGGGTCGATCACCCATGTCAGCGGCGACGTTCCCGCCTCGCGCCCGTGCTCTTCGCCATGGATGCCATGCGTCGGGTACGTCGCCTTGATTGCCGCGCGGATCACATCCTCCGCTGCGCGATCGGCGACGGTGACCGGGTCGTAGCCCATGAAGTTGCGCTTGTCCTCGATGTCGATCACGGCCCGGAAGTGCGGCAGGATCACGGCACCGGCCGCATTCGCCATGCCGACGGCGAACTCGGCGTAGGCCTCGGCCTCCCGCAGATTCAATGGACGTCCCTCCGCGCAGGCGCGCTGCCGGGCCATTCGCGCTTGGGGCGGCCCGGCGCGCTCATCGCGCCGCCACGACGGCGGCAATCTCGCGCTCGGCATCTGCGGTCAACACGGCCTTCCACGCCGGCGCGTTGTCGCGCTGCGCGAGCCATGCGGCCGTGGCTTCGATCGTCTCGGCCAGTGGCCGCGATCGCATCCCGGCAGCCGTCGCGCGGCGGCAATCCACTTCCATCATGCCGCGGCTCTCCGCAAAGACATCCGGCAGCCACATCGGCAATCCGGTCCAGGGCTCGACCTTGTGTTCGAGCAGCGTGGCTTCATCGACCCACAATGGGTGCGGCGCGTTGGCGCCACCCGCCAGCACGAGCCCGGACACGAGATCGTCGAACGTCCACGTGCCCGCCGCGCTGGTGGCGTTGAACGTGCCGGTGGCGTGGTCCTCGAGCAGGTCGATCATCAACGCCGCGAGGTCGCGCGCATCGATCACTTGCAGCGGCCGCACCGGCGGCGCAGGCAACACGGCCTGCAGGCCCCGGTCGCCGAGCAGTTGCGGATGCACGAAGCGCGCAATCCAGTAGCCAAAGCGATCGGTGGGATCATGCGGGCCGACGATGAGTCCCGGCCGCACGATCAGCGCGCGCGCGCCGAACACGTCGCGGACGACGTCTTCGCACGCTGCCTTCAGCGGGCCGTAGAACTTGGCAATTTCCTCGGTGGCCGGGTCCTCGAGCTTGCCGACGGGCGCGTCCTCGTCCACGCCGGGCTTGCTCATGTCCGGGTAGACCGAGATCGACGACACGAAGAGGTAACGGCCAACGGAATTGCGCAAGGCCTGCGCCGAGGCACCGACCACCCGCGGCACGTAGCCGCTGGTGTCGATCACCGCATCCCATGTTCCGCCATCCAGCGCGGCCAGGCCCGGGGCCACCGCCGGATCGCGGTCGCCCACCAGCATCGTCACCGCGGCACCCCACGGATTGGGCTGCCGCCCGCGCGTGAACAGGGTGACCTCGTGTCCACGCGCCAGCGCCACCTCGACCGCATGCCGGCCGAGGAAGCGGGTACCGCCGAGCAGCAGGATTTTCATCGGCGCATTGTGCCGCATTCGACCCGCGGTTGCGTTCTAGCTGCGTGCCGCGCCCACGATGTCGACGCCGTTCAGCTTCTCCTGCGCCTCGATCAGCGATGGCACGTACTTGTCGCCGAAGCCCATCAGGTTGGCATTCACGAGGCTCTGGTGCACGGCCTCACCCATGATCGCCGAGACCGGCAGCGATTCGGCGAAGTGCGTGTAGTACCGCAGGTCCTTCATCGCGTTCACCAGCGTGAACTTCATCCCGCCCAGGTCGCCGTTGTTGTCGATCATCTTGCCGACCATCATCTGCCAGATGCCCGAGTTGACGCCCCCGGCCGAGATGACCTGGTGCAGCTTCTTGATCGACAGCCCCGACTTCACGGCGGCCGCCAGCGCTTCCGCCGCGGCGGTGGC
>JANNNM010000315.1:0-5868 GCA_031398535.1 Betaproteobacteria bacterium
GCCGAAGCGACGCGCGATCATCGGGATATAGGAGCAGACGAAGCACAGCACGATGCCGTAGAACGCCGCGAGGAAGGGCGTGAAGTCGAGCAGCAGCATCGTGACGAGCGCAACCAGGGGGAACACAAGGTGCCAGCTCGAGCCGAGCACGGTGGAGAACCGGGGTATCAGATGCGGCTCCAGCCCCAGCAGCTTCAGGCGCTTCGCCTCGAAGTGGACCATCAGCAGGCAGGCGAAGTAGTGGAACAGCGCCGGCACGATGGCGATGATCACGAGTTCCTTGTAGGGCACGCCCAGCAGTTCCGCCATCACGAACGCCGACGCGCCCATCACCGGTGGCGTGACCTGGCCGCCGCATGACGCGGAGGCCTCGACGGCGCCGGCGAAGCGCGGCGAGAAGCCGTACTTCTTCATCAGCGGTATGGTGAGCGAGCCGGTGGTCACCGCATTGGCCACAGCCGAGCCCGAGATCATCCCGAAGAAGCCGGAGGACACAACGCACACCTTGGCCGGGCCGCCGGAGTAGCGCCCCGCAGTGATGGTGGCAAGATCCATGAAGAAGCGGCCCAGCCCCGTCATCTGCGCCAGCACGCCGAAGAGCACGAAGTGGAAGACGTAGGTAGCCACGACGCCGACGGCGATGCCATAGATGCCTTCGGTGCCGACGTAGATGTGGTTCACGACGCGCACGACGGAGTACCCGCGATGCGCCAGAACGCCGGGCATGTACCGGCCGAGCAGCGCATAGAGCAGGCACGCCATGCCGATGATGGGCAGCAACGGCCCCATCGTCCGGCGCGAGGCCTCCATCACCATGATGATGGCCAGCACGCCCATCATGTAGTCCTGCGCGATCGGCGCGCCCACGCGGGTGATGAAGATGTCGTCGAAGAACACGACGAGGTAGAGCGACACGCCGGCCGCCAGCAGCGCCAGCGGCCAGTCGATCCATGACGGCTTGTCGCCGTAACCACCGAATTTCTTGATCGGCAACGTGATCAGCACGACGAAGGCCACGAAGGCCATGAACGGCCAGCCGTTCTTCAGTTCACCGGTGCGGGTGAGGCTCCCGATCAGGTCCCACGCGAGGTACAGGTAGAACGCGCCGAACACCAGCGCCCAGCCCCATTCTCGCGCAATGCCGCGCCTGTCGGTGGCGGGGTTCGGCCGCGGGAACACCAGGAAGATGAGGCCCAGCACCAGCGCCAGATGGAACGCGCGATGCTTGATCTCGACCAGCAGGCCGAAGCCTGCCGTGTAGATGTGGAAGCCCGACAGGATCACCGCGAGCGTGGTGACCAGCATGCCCACCGGGCCGATCAGCCGCCGGAAATTGGACTCGTGGTCGAACTGCTTG
Organism: Betaproteobacteria bacterium; assembly: GCA_031398535.1. Lineage (GTDB taxonomy): Bacteria > Pseudomonadota > Gammaproteobacteria > Burkholderiales > Casimicrobiaceae > VBCG01. The sequence goes on from JANNNM010000315.1 coordinate 1,358, forward strand.
ATGAGTCGTGCCTGCTCCTCGGCGGAAATGGCGTCGATCGTGTCGGTGAGCGAGGTGCGTTCGGGCATTGCGGTCAACCGGTGGAGATCAGGATTGCGGACACGTGCCCGCGACGGCCCGCAGCGACAGCGCGCGATTGCCCCACGCGGTCAGGTCCTGCGCTACGCCGTCGACATGCAGTTGCGGCGACTGGTCGGCGTGCACGCGCATGACGAAGGCATCGAAGCGCCGCGCCATCGCGACGACGTGGCGGCCATCCACGATCGCCATCGATCCGCCGGCGTCCGCTGCGGTGGGCAATCCGGGGCCATGCAGCAGAAACGTCATCTGCGTCTCGACCAGCGTGGTGCCTTCGATGGCAAAGCGCTCCTCCACCGGCGTGCGGGTGACCGAATGCGTGTAGGTGATCGCGAACTCCGGCAGGGCAGCCGCGACGGCCACGCGGGCCAACGCGGCGCCGTCGGGATGGGACGCAAGCTCGAGGCATGCGGCGCTTGCGACCCCCGGCAACGCGAGACCCAGGACCAGCGCGCCGATGCGCGCCGCCCCGGGCCAGGCCATCACTTGATCAGGCCCTTCTCGCGGTAATACTTCTCGGCGCCCGGGTGGAGCGGAATGGAGACTGATTGCAGCGCCGTCTTGAGCGAGATCTCCTTGCCCTTCGGGTGCACCTGGCCCAGCGTCTCCGTGTTCTCGAAGAGCGCCTTCGTGATTTCGTAGGCCATCTGGTCGGTCACGCCATCGTGCGTGGCCCAGATGGCCATCACCGCCAGCGTGTTGACCGGTGCAGTCTGCCCCTTGTACGTGTTGGCAGGCAACTGCACGTTGGCGTAGTAGGGCTGCTTCTTGCGCAGCGCCTCGATCTCGGGACCCGCCAACGGCACGATGCGCACGTCGCGTGCGTTCGCCAGGTCACCGACGGACGACGTGGGCGCGCCCGCGGTGATCAGCGAGGCGACGAGGTTGCCGTCCTTGATCTTGTCGATCGATTGCGTGAACGAGGACAGATCCTCGCCGATGTCCTTGCGTGTCATGCCGTGCACTTCAAGCAGGTCGCCCAGCAGTTGCCACTGGCCCGAACCCGGCGAACCGGACGAGACCGACTTGCCCTTCAGGTCCTTGAAGCCCTGGATGTTGGCGCTGGCGAGTGTGACAAGTTGCACCTGCTCGGGATAGAGCGCGCCCAGCGCGCGCAGGTTCTTCACCGGCTTGCCGTCGAACTGGCCCTTGCCGTTGTACGCCGCATCGAGGATGTCCGCTGCCACGAAGGCGCTTTCAATGTCTTTGCGCGCGAGGAGCTGCGCATTCGCGACGGAAGCACCCGAGGTCTCGGCCGTGGCGGAGAGCTTCTTGCCGCCGATCGTCACTTTGTTCGAGATGAGCTGCGCCAGCATGCCGCCCAGGGGGTAGTAGGTGCCGCCGGTACCGCCGGTGGCGATGCCGAAGAACACGCGTTCCTGGGCAAGTGCAGACGTGGCGAACGCAGCAAGCGCAACGCACGCAATCGCGGCTAGGCGGGGACGAATTGCCATGACTCTCTCCTGGTGAATGTGCAACAAGCCAGCGTCGCTGCAGCGGCGCCGTGGATGGGCACAGTATGCCCACGCAATACCCCGTTCGGCAACGCGCCGCGCGGCGGCCGGCGCGGCTCAGGACACCGCGCCCGCCCCGTAGCGGCCCTGCAACAGCCGGCCACCATTGAACCGCGTGATCGAATAGGGCGCCAGCGCGAAATCCGGGGGCAAGCCCAGCGCATCCTGGGCGACCATCCGGCCGATCACCGGCGAGAGCTTGAAGCCGTGTCCCGAGAAGCCGAACGCCACCCGCAGCCCCTCGACGCCAGGCACGCAGCCCAGCACCGGGTTCCAGTCGGGCGTCACGTCATAGACCCCGGTCCACGTCGATGCGAGCCCGGCTTCACCAAAGGCGGGCAGGCGATGCGCGACCTGCGCACCAAGTTCGGTCACGTGGTCGAGGCTCACATCGGCCTGGCCGGTATCCGGTCGCGCGATCGTCTCGCCTTCGTTGCCGTCGCCCACCAGCAGTTGCGTGCCGCCGTAGCTCCGCATGTAGAGCTTGCCGGGCGATGCCAGGTCCTTCAGAACCGGCAGGCGCCGGGAGTAGGGCACGGATGCCTCGAGCGTGAACACCGCGTGGCGCGACAGGACGAGCGGCACCTCGACGCCGGCCCAGGCCGCAAGCTCGCGCGACCAGATGTTCTGCGCGCTGATGACGAGGCCTGCGTGGATGGCGCCCTGCGACGTATTCACGCCCGTGACGCGGCCCGTCTCGTTGCGCAGCAGGCTGGTGACCTCGACGCCCTCGCGCAACGTGGCGCCATGCCGCCGCGCGTTGCGCGCGAAGGCGCTCAGCGTGAGATGCGCATCCGCGTAGCCGGCATCGGGTTCCCAGCCGACGGCGGCAATGTCGTCGAGGTTCAGCAGCGGATGGATGCGCGCGGCTTCGTCTGCGGAGATCTCCTGTGCATCGACGCCCATGCCGCGCTCGACGGCCAGCGTCTCGCGCAGCGCGGTGGTGCGTTCGCCCGCCGCGGCGACAATCATCAGGCCGCACCGGTTGTAGCCGGCGTCGGCCTCCGGGTCGCCGAGGTAGGCGGCGAAGTCGCGGAAAACCGCGAGCCCTGCCTGCGCCAACGCGACATTCTCGGGCACCGAGTAATGGGTGCGCACGATGCACGAGGATTGTGCGGTCGTGCCCCCGCCCAGCGTGCCACGCTCGAGCAGCACGACGCGCGGACAGCCGAGCCGCGCCAGATGACATGCAATGGAGACGCCCACCACGCCCCCGCCGATCACCACGATATCGAACGATTCCATGGGGGCAAGTTTACTGCGGCCGCGCGGAATCGGCGCCGGCGCGGGCAGGACGGGCAGGGTGCGATAATCGCGGCATCATGAGTTTCCCGCCGCGCCGTACTCCGAGGCATCGTCCATGAACGCCCCCGCGGAACTGCCGCCGGCGGTCGCGACGACCGCGCTCGGCCGCATCTTCGCCCGCCAGCGCGAGGCCTTCGCGGCGGAACGCTATCCCGGTCTGGCCGTGCGCCTCGATCGGCTGGCACGGTTGAAGGCCCTGGTCCAGGACAACGAGGATCGCTTCGTCGCGGCCGTGGCGCAGGATTTCGGCCAACGCTCGGCGCACGAGACGCGCCTGGCCGAGCTCTACATCGTGGTCGCCGAGATTGCGCATGCGCAGAAGCACCTGGCCCGCTGGATGCGCGCGCGCCGCGTTTCCACGCCGCTGCACCTGCTGCCTGGCCGCGCCCGCATCGAACGCCAGCCGGTTGGCGTGGCCGGCATCATCAGCCCGTGGAATTATCCGGTGCAACTTGCGCTGGCGCCGGCACTGGGTGCGCTAGCGGCCGGCAACCGCGTGCTGCTGAAGCCCTCTGAACTGACGCCGGCCACCTCGGCGTTGCTGCAGTCGCTGGTGGCTGCGAAATTCGCCGAGGACGAATTTGCCGTCGTGCTGGGCGATGCGGAAGTCGGTCGCGCGTTCACGCAGTTGCCCTTCGATCACCTGTTCTTCACCGGGTCGACCGCGGTGGGGCGGCATGTGGCGCGCGCGGCGGCGGACAATCTCACGCCCGTCACGCTGGAGCTGGGCGGCAAGTCACCTGCGCTGTTCGCGCCGGACGCGGATTTCGCGTTGACGGCGCCTCGCCTGATGTCGGGGAAGCTGCTCAACGCCGGGCAGACCTGCATTGCGCCCGACTATGCGTTGGTGCTGCGCGCGCAGGTCGACGCCTTCGTTGCCGCGGTGAGCGACGCGTCCCGCAAGCTCTACCCGGCCATCGAGGCCAACGCCGACTACACATCCATCATCAACGCGCGCCACCTTCGCCGCCTGCTCGACCTGGTGGCCGATGCACAGGCCAAGGGCGCCCGCGTGATCCCGTTGGGCGATGCGTTGGTTGCCCCGGCGGGTTCGCGCAAGCTGCCGCCGACGCTGCTGGTGGGCGTCAACGACACGATGGCCGTGATGCAGGAAGAAATCTTCGGGCCGTTGCTGCCCGTGGAGGCCTACGACTCGATCGACGAGGCCGTGGCCCGGATCAATGCGCGGCCGCATCCGCTGGCGTTCTATTACTTCGGCCGCGACGGCGCGCGCTGCGGCAAGGTGCTGGAACAGACCATTGCCGGTGGCGTGACGGTCAACGACACGCTGTGGCATTTCGCGCACGACGGGTTGCCCTTCGGCGGCGTGGGTGCGTCGGGCATCGGCGCGTATCACGGCGAGGCCAGCTTCCTCACGTTCACCCACAGCAAGCCGGTGTTCACGCAGCCACGCTTCGCTGCCGCCAGCCTGCTCTATCCGCCGTACGGCAAGGCTTACGAGCGGGTGCTGGCGCTGCTGCGGCGATTGAACGGATAGAGCCTGACCGGCGACGACATGCCGGGCAGGCTCTGGTTGCAGGGTTTGTCGATCAGGACTTCGGCAGGATCACCGTGTCGATGACGTGTATCACCCCGTTGTCCGTCCGGATGTCG
>JANNNM010000329.1:0-3663 GCA_031398535.1 Betaproteobacteria bacterium
CTCGAGAACCCGCGCCACATCGAGATCCAGGTCATGGCCGACCAGCACCGCAACGCGGTCTGGCTGGGCGAGCGCGACTGTTCGATGCAGCGGCGGCACCAGAAGATCATCGAGGAAGCGCCAGAGCCCGGCATCAACCAGCGGGCACTGACGCGCATCGGCGAGCGCTGCGCCGACGCGTGCCGCCGCATCGGCTATCGCGGCGCCGGCACCTTCGAGTTCCTGTACGAGGACGACCAGTTCTTCTTCATCGAGATGAACACGCGCGTGCAGGTCGAACATCCGGTGACCGAACTCATCACCGGCATCGACATCGTGCAGCAGCAGATTTTGGTGGCGGCCGGGCGCAAGCTGCAGTTCCGCCAGCGCGACATCGTCCGGCGCGGACATGCGATCGAATGCCGGATCAACGCCGAGGACCCGGTGACCTTCGTGCCCTCGCCGGGCCGGATCACGTCGTGGCATCCGCCGGGCGGTCCCGGCATTCGCGTCGACTCACATGCGTACACCAATTATTTCGTGCCGCCCTACTACGATTCGATGATCGGCAAGGTGATCGCCTACGGCGACACCCGCGACCAGGCGCTGGCGCGGATGCGCATCGCGCTGTCCGAGATGGTGGTCGAGGGCATCAAGACCAACATCCCGCTGCACCAGGAGCTGATGCAGGACGACAAGTTCCTGCGCGGCGGCACGTCCATCCACTATCTCGAAGAGCGGATGGCCAAACGGCTATGAGCGCGCCGGGCCGTCCCAAGCGCGAATACCGAAGTGCGCAGCACGCAGGGTTCCTGAATGGCGCGCCGGGCCGTCCCAAGCGCGAATACCGAAGTGCGCAGCACGCAGGATCAATTATTTGCAGCACGGTGCGATGAGCTACATCGCGCTTCGCTTCGACACCGAAGCCGCCGCGGCCGAGGCATGGTCCGACGCACTGCTCGATGCCGGCGCGTTGTCGGTCGATGTTTCCGATCCGGGCGCCGGTACCGATGCCGAATCCCCGCTGTACGGCGAACCGGGCGAACCCGCAGCCATTGCATGGCCGCTCTCCCGCGTGGCCGCGCTGCTCGCACAGGACACCGACCCCAGGGCCGTGATCGCGGCCGCAGCGGTGGCGCTGGCGTGGCCGCAACCCGCCTTCGAGACGTCCCCGGTGCCGGAGCAGGATTGGGTGCGGGCGACGCAGGCGCAGTTCGGTCCCATCGCCATCGCGCCCGGTTTCTATATCGTGCCGACCTGGTCGGAAGCGCCGGACCCCGATGCCCTCAACCTGCGGCTCGATCCCGGCCTTGCGTTCGGCACGGGCTCCCATCCGACGACGCGGCTGTGCCTCGAGTGGATGAAGGCGCAGATCGCGGGCGGCGAGTCGGTGCTCGACTATGGTTGCGGTTCGGGCATCCTTGCGGTCGCAGCGGCCAGGCTGGGGGCCGGCAAGGTGGCCGGGACCGACGTCGATGCGCAGGCACTGACTGCAAGCCGCGCCAATGCGCAGGCCAACGGTGTCGACATCGAATTCGTGGCGCCCGAAGCGCTGGCGATGCGCGCCGACGATATCGTCGTGGCCAACATCCTCGCCAATCCGCTGATCCTGCTGGCGCCTGCGTTGTCGGCACGCGTGCGGGACGGGGGCCGCATCGCGCTGTCCGGCATCCTGTCGGCGCAGGCCGCGGCCGTCACCGCGGCGTATGCGCGCTGGTTTACACTCGCCGCGTGGCGCGAGGACGACGGATGGGTGTTGCTGACGGGAACGCGCCCGCGTTGAGCAGCGGCGGCCGCGCAGCCTCCGGAAAACCATGATGGCCGAAGAACTCTTCACCCGCTGCCCCGGCTGCAAGACCGTCTTTCGCGTGACCGACGCCCAATTGGCGTTGCGCGACGGCCAGGTGCGTTGCGGCCATTGCCGCACCGTGTTCGACGGTCCCGAACATCTCATCTCGCTGGCCCCTGCCGTGGCTGCCGAAGGTGACCCGGAACCCGACGAACTGCTGTCCGGGCCGCCGACCGTCACGCTACGCAGTGCCCGTGCGCTCGATCCGCCGCCGCCGGACGAACCGCCCGCCGTGCCGCCCGCGGCGACCGCGGCCGATTACGAGAACCGGTTCGCATGGGACACGAAGAAGAAGTCATCGCGCACCTGGACGATCCTCGGCGTCATCGGGATTCCCGTGCTGGTGATCGCACTCTTCGCACAGGCGCTGTTTCATTTCCGCGATTCGCTGGCGGCCAACAGTCCCGGCTTGAAACCGGTGCTGGTCCGCGCCTGCGCCATCGTGGGCTGCACGATCCAGCCGCTGCGCAGCGTGTCGGCCTTGTCGATCGAGGCGTCGGACCTGCAGGCGGACCCGGCGCACAAGGGCCTGCTGATCCTGACGGCCACGATCCGCAACCGCGCGCCCTACACCGTGGGCTTCCCGTACCTCGAGCTCTCGTTGACTGACGCGCAGGACCAGGCGGTGGTCCGGCGGGCGCTGGCACCGGCCGACTATGCCGGCGGCACTGCCAATACCGCGGCGGGCATTCCCGGCAACAGCGAGGTCCCGGTCAAGCTCTTCATCGATGCCAGCGCCACGACCCAGGCGGGTTACCGTCTGTACCTGTTCTTCCCCTGATTTTCCTTGGAAAGCCAGCGGCGCACCGTTGTGGTGCGCGGCCTGGAACCCACGAAGCGGCCCAGACTGGTGATTCGATGTCCGGTGATCGCCGGGGTGGGCGCGAACCGCCGGAACGGTTGCGCTGCAATGTGAATTGCAGGTCCGGCGATCACGCCGGACGAAGGTCCCCCCGGCGGCCCGATCCCGCCGCACCAATGCTGCGCGCTGTTCACCCGACGCGCCCTCAAAGGGTGCAAAATAGCGGCGGCGTGGGCAGCCTCTGGCAGGAAACGCCCTGAAAACCGCGAGTTGCGCTCGCCGGGTGCATGGCATGGTTCTCGCTAAATTGATCCCGCTCGAATTGCGCGGCGCAACACGCCCTCTACAAACGCGTCATCAGGAGATTTCATGGCAACACCGGCAGATGTGCTGAAAATGATCAAGGACAAGGAGGTCAAGTTCGTCGACCTTCGCTTCACCGACACCAAGGGCAAGGAACAGCACGTCTCCGTCCCGAGCAAGATGTTCGACGCCGACAAGTTCACGGCGGGCCATGCGTTCGACGGCTCGTCGATCGCCGGCTGGAAGGGCATTCAGGCCTCGGACATGCTGCTGATGCCGGATCCGGCCACTGCCAACATCGATCCGTTCATGGACGAAACCACGTTGCTGCTCACCTGCGACGTCGTCGAGCCAATGGATGGCAAGGGCTACGAGCGCGACCCGCGTTCGCTGGCGAAGCGCGCCGAGGCCTACCTCAAGTCCTCCGGCATCGGTGACACCGCCTACTTCGGTCCGGAACCGGAGTTCTTCATTTTCGACGCGGTCGAGTGGTCGGTCGACATGTCGGGCAGCTACTGCAAGGTGTTCTCGTCGGAAGCCGCATGGTCGACGGCCGACAAGTTCGAAGGCGGCAACATGGGCCACCGCCCCACGGTCAAGGGCGGCTACTTTCCCGTACCTCCCGTCGACCAGCTGCAGGACATCCGCTCGGCCATGTGCCTCGCGATGGAACAGATGGGTGTCGAAGTGGAGGTGCATCACCACGAGGTGGCCAACGCAGGTCAGTGCG
>JANNNM010000346.1:0-12800 GCA_031398535.1 Betaproteobacteria bacterium
GTGCCGCTGTCGGTCAACCTGATCGAACGCCTCGCCACCACGTTCCCCGATACCGTCGTCGGGATCAAGGACAGCGAAGGCAACTGGGCACATACGTCCGCGATCCTTGAACGCTGTCCGCAACTGGCCGTGATGGTGGGCCACGAACCACACCTGCCGCGGCTGATGCGCGCGGGTGGCGTGGGCACGATCTGCGGCGTCTCCAACCTGCGCGCCGACCTGGTGGCGGACCTGCTGCTGCCCCAGGTGACGCCGGAAGCCGAGGAACGCATCGCCGCGTTCATCCGCGTCGCGTTCTCGCAACCGTTGATGGCGGGCTTCAAGAGCATGCTGGCCGACCAGCTTGACGACGATGGCTGGCGCGCGGAGCGGCCGCCCCTGGTGGCACTGGACGAGGCACAGCGGCAGGCGCTGCGCGCCACGCTGAAGGATGCGGGACTGCACGCGAAGGGCGCGGCCGTCGCGCGCTAGCGGGCCACGCGCCATTGACCATGACGCGGCGGCCGGCATGATCGTCGTCTTCGGTTCGATCAACCTCGATCTTGTGGCACGCGTGGCGCGGTTGCCGCGGCCCGGTGAAACCTTGAGCGGCAAAAGCCTTGCCGCGCTGCCTGGCGGCAAGGGCGCCAACCAGGCGCTGGCGGCGCGCCTGGCCGGGTCGGACGTGGCCCTGGTCGGCGCCGTCGGGCGCGATGCCTTCGCCGGCACGGCACAGGCGGGTTTGCATGCCGCAGGCGTGGACCTGGCCGCCATCACCGCCGTCGACGCCCCGACCGGCGTGGCGCTCATCCACATCGACGATGCCGGCGAGAATGCGATCACGGTCATCGCCGGTGCCAACGGCGCCGCGCGAGCCGCCGCGATCACGCCCGGGCAGTGGTCGCGTGCGTCGTTGCTGTTGCTGCAGCTGGAAGTGCCGCTCGCGCAGGTGACCGAGGCGGCCCGCGCGGCCCGCGCGCGCGGCGTTCGCGTCGTGCTCAATGCCGCGCCGATGCAGGCGCTGCCGGCTGCGCTGCTTGTTGCCATCGATGTGCTGGTGGTCAACGAAATCGAGGCCGCCACGCTGGCGACCGAATGCGGCGTGGATGCGGCCAGCGACACTATCGCGATGGCGCTGTCCCGGCGGCTGCACATCGATGTCGTGGTGACTGAAGGCGCGCGCGGCGCGCGTTTCGCCGCCGCCGGATCGCATGGGCACGCGCGCCCCCCGGCCAGCGCGGTCGTCGACTCCACCGGCGCCGGCGACGCATTCACCGGCGCGCTGGCGACCGCACTCGATCGCGGGTTGCCGTGGCCACAGGCGCTGGCCTTTGCGGTGGCGGCGGGAACGTTGGCCTGCGGCGGCATCGGGGCGCAGTCCGCCCTGGCGGACGGCATAACGATTGCCACCTTTGCCGAGCAGGTAGAATCGTTCGATCGCCCTTCCTGACCTCATCGAGACGCTATGACTCTACTTCGCCGCCTTGCCCATCGTTGCCGCGTTGCCATCGCCGCGGTGGCCCTCGCGTGTTCCGTTTCACCCGCCTTCGCGGTCGACTGGAATGACCTCTTCTGGAACCCGGCGGAAAGCGGCTGGGGCGTCAATTTCGTCCAGAACGGCAACTTCATCTTCGCGACGTTCTTCGTCTACGGCGAAGGACTGCAACCCACCTGGTACAGCGGTCAGATGACAAGCGACGCCAACGGCATCTGGTCGGGCCCGCTCTATGCCACGACCGGTTCCTTCTACGGCGCGCCGTGGAACCCGGGCCAGCGCACGACGAACGCCGTGGGCACCGTCACCTTTGCGCCCAGCTCGCCCACCGGCGGCACGCTGACCTACAACGTGAACAACGTCAACGTCAGCAAGACGGTGATCCGGCAGACGTTGACGACGATCGCGATCGGCGGCGACTACTTCGGCGGCATTGTGGCGGACGTCTACAACTGCGCGAACCCGCTGCTGAACCAGGTGGTGCGCCTCTATTCGCAGTTTGCCGTCATCCAGACCACGGGTGGACAGCTGCAGTTCGACTTCAGCGTGGCGGAAGGCGGCACCTGCAGGATGGTCGGCAACTTCGTGCAGGACGGCACACTGCTGCGCATTCCCACCGCGTCGTACACGTGTTCGGCCGGCCTCAACACGACGGCCGTGATGAGCCAGATCAAGGCCACGAACAATGGCGTGGAAGGGCAATGGATCGCCAACGTCAACGGCGGCTGCACCGAGGCCGGCTACTTCTCGGCCGTCCTGTTCTAAGCGGCCGGCGCTAACGCTGCGGCAACGATTGCCGCAGCGCTTCAAACAGCACAATGGCCGCGGCGGCGCTGGCGTTGAGCGACTCCGTGGCCCCCGGCATCGGAATGCACACGCGGACGTTGCATGCGGCCAGCAGCGCGTCGGACAGGCCGGTGCCTTCGTTGCCGATGGCAATGGCCAGCGGCCGCGCAAACGTCGTCGCATAGAGGTCGTCGCCACCGCGCGGCACGGTGGCGGCCACCTGCCCGCCCTGCGCGCGAAACGCGGCAGCCCACTGCGGCAGGTCCACGTCCTCAAGGATGGTCGTCAGGAAATGCGCGCCTTGTCCCGCGCGCAGCACCTTGGGCGACCACGCGAACGCGCAGTGCTTCGACAGCAGCACCTGGTCCACGCCAGCGGCCGCGGCGGTGCGCAACAACGTGCCGACATTGCCGGGGTCCTGCAGGTCGTCCAGCAGCAGGTGCAGCCCTGCCGGCGCGACGGCATCGGGCGCGGGCGTGGGAATGACGGCCACGATGCCGAGTGCCACCGGCAGACCCAGCGCTTCGGCAAAGAGCGCCGCCGGCACCGCGACGACATCCGTGGCCGGCATGCGCGCGAGCAGCGGCACCAGCGGTGCGCTATGGCGCAATTCGTCGACGACGACGACAAATTCCGGCACGCCGATTCGCGCCAGGTACACCTCGAGCAGGTGATCGCCCTCCAGCACGCAGCGCCCCGCCTTGCGGCGGTCGCGCGACGACGCGATCAGCCGCGCAGCTTCGCGCAGCCGCGGATTGTGGCGGGAGGTGGCATGCGACATGGCGCGGTGGTGCCGCTCAAGGCTTCGCGCGCGGCGCGGCGGCAGGCGTTGCCGGTACAGGCGCCTTCGGCGGCACGCCCAACGGCTGCACCTGGAAAAACACTTCGTCCGGCTTGATCATGCCAAGCTCCGAACGGGCGCGTTCCTCGATGGCCTCCGAACCCGTCTTCAGGTCGCGCACGTCGGCATCCAGCGCTTCGTTGCGCAACTTCAGCTTGGCGTTGGCTTCGCGCTGCACGCCCAGCTGGCGGTCGGTCTCGTGGACCTGCAGCCACCCGCCCTTTCCGAACCACATCGGATACTGCAGGGCCAGGATCAGCACGACGAAGAGGATCGCAAGCCAGCGCACGTGGCGCAGCGCCTAGTTGATGTTGAAGAACGCGCTGCGCCCGGGATAGCTGGCCGCGTCGCCCAGGTCTTCCTCGATGCGCAACAACTGGTTGTACTTGGCGATGCGGTCCGAACGCGACAACGAACCGGTCTTGATCTGGCCGCAATTCGTGCCGACCGCGATGTCGGCGATCATGCTGTCTTCCGTCTCGCCGGAGCGATGCGACACCACCGCCGTATAGCGCGCGCGGTTGGCCATCGTGATCGCGGCAAAGGTCTCGGACAGCGTGCCGATCTGGTTGATCTTGATCAGGATCGAGTTGGCCACACCCTGGTCGATGCCCTGCTTCAGGATCCTGGTATTGGTGACGAAGATGTCGTCGCCGACCAGCTGCACGTTCTTGCCGAGGCGGTCCGTCAGGTACTTCCAGCCGTCCCAGTCGTGCTCGGACATGCCGTCCTCGATGCTGATGATCGGATACTTGTCGCACCACGTGGCCATCACGTCGGCGAACTGTTCGGACGTCAGGGACCGGTTTTCTGCCGCGAGAACGTAGCGGTCGTCCTTCCAGAATTCACTGGCCGCGCAATCGAGCGCCAGCGCGATGTCGGTGCCCGGCGTATAGCCGGCCTTGTCGATGGCCTCGACCAGCAGCTCCAGCGCGGCCTCGTTCGACGGCAGGTTCGGCGCGAAGCCGCCTTCATCGCCGACCGTGGTGGGCATGCCGCGCGCGTCGATCATCTTCTTCAGCGTATGGAAGACTTCCGCGCCATAGCGCAGGGCCTCGCGGAACGTGGGCGCGCCGATCGGCACCAGCATGAACTCCTGCAGGTCGATCGCGTTGTTGGCATGCGCGCCGCCGTTGATGACATTCATCAGCGGCACGGGCAACTGCATCTGGCCGGCGCCGCCCAGGTAGCGGTAAAGCGGCAGCGAGGATTCATCCGCCGCGGCCTTGGCCACCGCGCACGAGACGGCCAGCATCGCATTGGCGCCGAGGCGCGCCTTGTTGTCGGTGCCGTCGAGCTCGATCAGCGTGCGGTCGATGAAGCCCTGTTCCGTGGCGTCGAGTCCCAGGATGGCTTCGCAGATCTCCGTGTTGACGTTCTCGACCGCGCGCATCACGCCTTTGCCGAAGTAGCGCTTGGCATCACCGTCGCGAAGTTCGATGGCTTCCTTCGAGCCGGTGGACGCACCGGAAGGCACGGCTGCGCGGCCGGACACGCCGGACTCGAGCACCACATCGGCTTCGATGGTGGGGTTGCCGCGCGAATCCAGGATTTCGCGCGCGATGACGTCGACGATGGCGCTCATCAGGTGGCCTCGTAGTCGCAGATCACCCATTCGGCGATCTCGCGCAGCAGCACGACCACTTCCTGGTGCGCCGGATGCGGGCCATAGGCCGTCAGGTCGGCGTGTGTCGCGAACGCCATGTTGATGCCGTAGTCGTAGGCCACCGGTCGATCGGTGACGTTCCAGCCATGTTCGAAGCGGACGATGCCGGGACAGGCCGTTTCCAGTGCCGCGAACTTGGCAGTCCACGTGGCGACGCGGGGATCGGCGCGGGTGACGCCGGGCTTCAGTCGGATCAATACCAGATGGACAAACACGTTGTGATTTCCTTGTGGTGAATCAGTTTGAGGCTTGCATCAATGCGGCTTCCGGGAAGCCGCTGCGCTTCACGGCATCATCGAGCTCGACCAGTGTGGTCAGCAAGCCGCGCATCAGGTGCAGCGGCCAGGCGTTGGGGCCATCCGACAGGGCTTCCTCGGGTTTCGGGTGGGTTTCCATGAAGAGGCCGGACACGCCCGCGCCGACGGCGGCACGCGCCAGCACCGGCACGAACTCGCGCTGGCCGCCGGACGACGTGCCCTTGCCCCCGGGCAACTGCACCGAGTGGGTGGCATCGAACACGACCGGGCACCCGGTGGCGCGCATGATGGCGAGCGAGCGCATGTCCGACACCAGGTTGTGATAGCCGAACGAGGCGCCCCGCTCGCACACCATGATGTTGTCGGTGCCGCTGGCGGCGCGGGCCTTGGCCACGACCTGCAGCATGTCCTCGGGCGCCAGGAACTGGCCCTTCTTGATGTTGACGGGCTTGCCCGCTGCGGCCACGGCCTGGATGAAATCGGTTTGCCGGCACAGGAACGCCGGCGTCTGCAACACATCCACCACGCTGGCGACTTCGTCGATCTCCGCGACCGTATGCACATCGGTGAGCACGGGGACCTTCACCTGGCTGCGCACGTCGTCGAGGATGCGCAGGCCTTCGGCCATGCCGGGGCCGCGGAACGACGCGTGCGAACTGCGGTTGGCCTTGTCGTAGGACGACTTGAAGATGAACGGGATGCCGAGGTCCGCGCAGATGGCCTTCAACTCCCCGGCAACATCGACCTGGAGCTGCCGGGACTCGACGACGCACGGGCCTGCGATGAGGAACACCCGCCGGTCGAGCGCGACGTCGAAACCGCACAGTTTCATCGGCGGTTCCTGGCGCTAGACCGACGCGACCAGCTTCGCCACCGCATCGGTGGCATCGAGCCGGGCACGCTCGCGATTCTCGAGCGCCGCGCGGACGAAGCTGATGAAGAGCGGATGCCCGCGGCGCGGATTGGAGGTGAACTCCGGGTGGAACTGGCAGCCGAAAAACCATGGATGCCCCGGCAGCTCGACCATCTCGACGAGATCGCCGGCGGTGGCGCTCTTCGCGAACGCGCCGACGGTGAGGCCCGTGGCTTCGATGCGCGGCAGGTAATGGTTGTTGACTTCGTAGCGGTGCCGATGGCGCTCGGCCACCGTCGTGGTGCCGTAGATCCGGTGCGCCAGCGACCCGGGCACCACCTCACAGGGCTGCGCGCCGAGGCGCATCGTGCCGCCCATGTCCGAGTTCTCGGTGCGCGTCTCGATCGAGCCGTCGCGGTTCTGCCATTCGGTGATCAACGCCACCACGGGGTGCGGCGTGGTCGCATCGAACTCGGTGCTGTTGGCCTCGGCGAGCCCCGCCTTGTTGCGCGCGGTTTCGATGACGGCGAGCTGCATGCCGAGGCATATGCCGAGGTACGGTACCCGGTTCTCGCGCGCATAGCGTACGGCATCGAGCTTGCCTTCGACGCCGCGCTTGCCGAAGCCGCCGGGGACGAGGATGGCGTCCATGCCTTGCAGCACCCCCACGCCTTCGGTTTCCAGGACCTCCGAGTCGACGTAATGAATGACGACCTTCGATCGCGTGTGCATGCCGGCGTGGGTCAGGGCTTCGGACAACGACTTGTACGACTCGGTCAGGTCGACGTACTTGCCGACCATCGCGATGTGGACTTCGTGTTCCGGATGCTCGAGCGAATCGACGAGCTTGCTCCACGACGACAGGTCCGCCGGCGGGACCTCGAGCTGGAGCTTCTTGCAGACGATGACGTCGAGCCCTTCGGCGTGCAGCATGCCCGGGATCTTGTAGATGGAATCGGCGTCGAGCGCGGGAATGACGGCCTCGGCCGGCACGTTGGTGAAGAGCGCGATCTTGCGGCGGTCGCCCTCGGACACAGGACGGTCGGCACGGCACAGCACGACGTCGGGCTGGATGCCGATCTCGCGCAGTTCCTTGACCGAATGCTGCGTGGGCTTGGTCTTCATCTCGCCGGCCGACGGGATGTAGGGCACCAGCGTGAGATGGATGTAGCAGACGTTGTCGCGGCCGAGCTGGATGCCCAATTGCCGGATGGCTTCGAGGAACGGCAGCGACTCGATGTCGCCCACCGTGCCGCCGACTTCGACCAGCGCCACTTCGGCATTGCCCGCGCCGGCCAGGATCCAGCTCTTGATCTCGTCGGTGATGTGCGGGATGACCTGCACGGTGCCGCCGAGGTAGTCGCCGCGGCGTTCCTTGCGGATGACGGATTCGTAGATCTGGCCGGTGGTGAAGTTGTTGCGCTTGCCCATCCGGACATCGGTGAAGCGCTCGTAGTGGCCGAGGTCGAGGTCGGTCTCGGCGCCGTCATCCGTCACGAACACTTCGCCGTGCTGGAACGGCGACATCGTGCCGGGGTCGACATTGATGTACGGATCGAGCTTGAGATTGGTGACGCGGACGCCGCGGGTGGCGAGGATGGCGGCCAGGGAGGCGGCGGCGATGCCCTTCCCGAGTGAAGACACGACACCACCGGTCACGAACACGAACTTGGTCATGATGAACTCGCCCCGGGAAATTGCTATTTTACCCGATCCCCAGCGCGGTGGCCATGCGGGACCGCGCCACGTCGCGTCCCAGCAGCGCCAGCACGGCGTCGATGGCGGGGGTGGTGGGCGTCCCGGCCACCAGCAGGCGCATCGGCATCATGATCTGCGGCGGCTTGATGCCATGACGCACTGCGGCGGCCTTCATTGCAGCCGCCAACGCTTCGCGTGTCCAGTCGAGGGCGGCGAATTCACCGTGCAATTCCACCAGCGCGCCGCGGTTGGCCGCCGTGACCATCTCGGCCACCTTGTCGGGCGCCACGGCCGGCGTCGAATAGAAGTACGACGCGGCGTCCGCCATCGCAACCAGCGTCTCGCAGCGGTCGCGCAGCAGCACGGCCACGGCGCCTGCATCCGGTCCTGCCGCCGGGTCGAGTCCCGCGCGCCGCAGGTACGGCACGAGGCTCTGGCCCAGCGCCGCCTCCGGCATCCGCTTCATGTGCTCCTGATTCACCCAGTTCAACTTGCTGGCATTGAAACGCGACGGCGCCGGGCTGATGCCGGACAGCTCGAACCATTCGATCAACTGGGCGCGCGTGAAGAGCTCGTCGTCGCCATGCGCCCAGCCGATGCGGCCGAGGAAGTTGACCATCGCCTCGGGCAGGTAGCCCGCGGCCTCGTAGTCCATCACGCCGACGGCGCCATGGCGCTTCGATAGCTTGGCGCCGTCTTCGCCCAGCACCGTGGGCACATGCGCGTAGCGCGGCGGCTCGACGCCCAGCGCGCGGACGATGTTGATCTGCCGCGGCGTGTTGTTGACGTGGTCGTCGCCGCGGATCACGTCGGTGATGCGCATGTCCCAGTCGTCGACCACCACGCAGAAGTTGTAGGTGGGCGTGCCGTCGCTGCGCGCGATGACGAGGTCGTCCAACTCGTTGTTGGCGATCTCGATGCGGCCCTTCACGCCGTCATCCCAGGCCACGACGCCGTAGTCGGGGTTGCGGAAGCGGATCACCGGCTTCACGTCCGGCGGCGGCGTCATGCCGGCGGCGCGCTCCGGCCGCCAGCGCCCGTCGTAGCGGGGCTTGTCGCCACGCGCGGTCTGCTCGGCGCGCAACGCATCGAGCTCGGCCATCGTCATGTAGTCGCGGTACGCGAGGCCACGCTCCAGCATGTCGGCCAGCACGGTCCGATAGCGATCCATCCGCTGCATCTGGTAGAACGGGCCCTCGTCGTAGTCGAGCTGAAGCCACGCCATCGCATCGAGGATGGCCTGCACCGCCGCCGGCGTGGAGCGCTCGAGGTCGGTGTCCTCGATGCGCAGGATGAACGTGCCCTGGTTGTGCCGCGCAAACGCCCACGCGA
Source organism: Betaproteobacteria bacterium (assembly GCA_031398535.1). Taxonomy (GTDB): domain Bacteria; phylum Pseudomonadota; class Gammaproteobacteria; order Burkholderiales; family Casimicrobiaceae; genus VBCG01. The sequence continues at coordinate 8,908 of JANNNM010000346.1, forward strand.
AGAGCCCCGTGCGGATGTTGCCGAGGTGCATGTAGCCCGTGGGGCTGGGGGCGAAGCGGGTCCTGATGGTGCTCACGCGGTGCGTCCTTGGGGCAAAGGACGCATCTTACCGGGTGCGCTTGCTACGGTTGCCAGCGCAGGTCGAGCGTGGCGGGGGTGGCCGGGTTCGGCTGCTCAGGGTGGACGGTGACGGGGCCCGGCGTGTGGCCATGCGCCGAGAACCGCGCCACGCGCCGGGCTTCGGCCTCGTTGGCGTTGACGGGGAATGTCGCGTAGTTGCGCCCACCGGGATGCACGACGTGATACACGCAGCCGCCCAGTGCACGCTGCGCCCAGGTGTCGATGAGGTCGAAGGTCAGCGGCGCCTGCACGCCGATTGTGGGATGCAGCGCCGATGGCGGGCTCCAGGCACGGAACCGCACGCCGGCCACGAATTCGCCCGGCACGCCGGTGGGCGTGAGGGGCAGCGCGCGGCCGTTGCAGATCACCACGTGCCGGCCATCGGTGACGCCGGTCACCTTGACCTGCATGCGTTCAACGGAGGAATCGACATAACGCGCCGTGGCGCCCAGCGCCACCTCCTCGCCCAGCACGTGCCAGGGTTCAATGGCCTGCCGCAGTTCCAGCGTGACGCCGTCGTAGGTGACCGTGCCGAAGCGCGGAAAGCGGAATTCGACAAAGGGATCGAACCACGCCGCGTCGACCGGGTATCCCGAACGCGCGAGATCGACCGCCACGTCGCGGATGTCGGCGGCGACGAAGTGCGGCAGCAGCCAGCGATCATGCAGCGCGGTGCCCCACGGAATGAGCTTGCCGCGATAAGGCTCGCGCCAGAAGCGCGCCACCAGCGCGCGCAACAGCACCATTTGCAATGCGCTCATCTCGAAATGCGGCGGCATTTCAAACGCGCGGAACTCAAGCAGCCCGAGGCGCCCGGTGGGGCCGTCGGGCGAGTACAGCTTGTCGATTGAGAATTCCGAGCGATGGGTGTTACCGGTCAGGTCGGTCAGCAGGTGCCGCAGCAGCCGGTCGGTCAGCCACGGCTGCGGCGTCTCGACCCCCGATTCCTGCTTCTTGCCGAGCTGCTGGAATGCAATGGCGAGCTCGTACAACCGGTCATCGCGCGCCTCATCCACGCGCGGCGCCTGGCTGGTCGGGCCGATGAACATCCCGGAAAAGAGATACGACAGCGCCGGATGGTTCTGCCAGTAGGTGATGAGGCTCTGCAGCAGGTCCGGACGGCGCAGCAGCGGGCTGTCCGCCGGCGTGGCGCCGCCCAGCGTGACGTGGTTGCCGCCCCCCGTGCCGGTGTGCCGGCCATCGAGCATGAATTTTTCCGTACCTAGGCGCGCGAGCCGTGCCTCTTCATACAGCGTGCGCGTGGTCGTGATCAGGTCGCGCCAGTTGCGCGACGGATGCACATTGACCTCGATGACGCCGGGGTCGGGCGTGACGGCCAGCACCTGCACGCGCGGATCGCGCGGCGGCGTGTAGCCCTCGATGGCCACGGGGATGGACAGCGCGCGCGCCGTGTCTTCCACGGCGGCCAGCAGCGCCACATAGGCTTCGAGCTTGTCGCAAGGCGGCATGAACACGTGCACATGTCCGCCACGCGTTTCGATGGCCATGGCCGTCTTGATCACTTCGCGCGGCTTCTTCGTCGCCACTTTCGCGGCACCCACCTTCACCGCATCGCGTCCGGGCAGCTCGCCGCGCGGCGCGAACGGATCCACGCCGAACTCGGGCTCCATCTCGGCCGGCAGCAATTCGGGCAGCGACGACAGCGGCAGGCGCAGCCCTAGCGGCGAATCGCCGGTGACGGCATAGAGGTGCTCGCGCTTGAGAGGCCACGGGCTCGAGGTCCAGCCGACCGCGCCGCCCGCCTCGATCGTGGCTTTCAAAGGCAGAACGAAACCGGCCGGCGAACCCAGTCCGCGCTTCAGGATGCGGGCAAGGCGCGCGCGCTCGTCATACTTGGTGAGGTCCGCCTTCAGCGGATCCGCGTTCTCCGGCAGCGAGGCTTCGGCCTCGACGAGCTTCGGCACGTCCTCGTACGCGGTGTTCAGCAACGCGATGGGCAGCCCCAGCGTCGTGGCCAGCCGCTCGGCGAACATGCGGGCGGACTCGACCGTGGCAGTGCCCGGCTTCGTGGTGTCGGCAATCAACTGGTCGCCGCGCCACAGCGGCTGCCCATCGGTGCGCCAGTAGAGCCCCAGCGCCCAGCGCGGCAAGGGCTCGCCCGGATACCACTTGCCCTGGCCGTAGTGCAGGAAGCCGTGCGGCGCGAAGCGGGTCTTCAGCCGCTTGACCAGCTGCTCGCCCAGGTCGCGCTTCTTCGGCGACAGCGCCGTGTAGTTCCACTCCGGGCCGTCCATGTCGTCGATCGACACGAACGTCGGCTCGCCGCCTTGCGTCAGCCGCACGTCGTGCGCGACGAGATCGCGGTCCACCGTTTCGCCCAGCGCATCGATGGCCTGCCACTGCGCCGCGCTGAACGGTTTGGTGACGCGCGGATCCTCGTGCAGCCGCGAGACACTCATCGTGAAGTCGAACTGGACCTGCGCGACGTCCGTATAACCGATCACGGGCGCGGCGTTGCCGGGGTCGGCCGTGCACGCCAGCGGGATGTGGCCTTCGCCGGCCAGCAGGCCCGACGTCGGATCGAAGCCGATCCAGCCGGCGCCCGGGATGAACGCCTCGGCCCAGGCGTGCAGGTCGGTGAAGTCGCGGTCCGTCCCCGACGGACCATCCAGCGCCTTCACGTCGGCGACGAGCTGGATCAGGTAGCCGGACGCGAAGCGCGCGGCGATGCCCAGGTGCCGCATGATCTGCACCAGCAGCCAGCCGGTATCGCGGCACGAGCCGCTGGTGTTCTCAAGCGTGACTTCCGGGTCCTGCACGCCCGGCTCCATGCGCACCAGGTAGCGGATCTGCCCTTGCAGCAACTGGTTGAGGCGCACCAGCAGCAGCACCGGATTCTCGTCCGGCTGGATCGTCTTGCGGAACTCGGCCATCCACCGGTCGAGGCGCGCGCCCAGCGGCGCGGTCTCGAGGAACGGGATCAGTTCCTTGGCCAGCGCGGGCGCATAGGTGAACGGAAACTTCTCGGCATACGGCTCGACGAAGAAGTCGAAGGGATTGATGACGGTGAGGTCCGCCACCAGGTCGACTTCGATCGAAAGCATGTCGGCGCGCTCCGGGAACACGAAGCGCCCCACCCAGTTGCCGTAGGGGTCCTGCTGCCAGTTGCGGAAGTGCGGCTCGGGCTTGACCGTGAGCGAGTAGCTCAGGATCGGCGTGCGGCAGTGCGGCGCGGGGCGGAGTCGGATCTCGTGCGGGCCGAGACCCACATGGCGATCGAAGCGGTAGGTGGTGCGGTGGGATAGCGCGACGCGAATTGCCAAGTGAGGCCCTAGGTCCAGTCCGGGTCAGGCAGCTGCGCAAACACCCGCCGCAGCCCCTCACCCCATTGTGTATGCACCATCTGGAAGTACGGATCGGATTCCTCGATCCGCCGCTGCAGGCCGATACGCAGGGAATCCGTGTGATAGACGAGGAGATCGATGGGCAGGCCCACCGAGATGTTCGACCGCATCGTCGAGTCGAAGGACACCACCGTGCACTTGGTGGCGTCGAGCAGGCTGGTACGCCGCGTGACCACGCGATCGATGATCGGCTTGCCGTACTTGGTCTCGCCGATCTGGAAGTAACACGTGTCGGGCGTGGCCTCGATGAAGTTGCCCTCGCCGTAGACGTTGAAGAGCCGCGGCGGCTCGCCACGGATCTGTCCGCCGATCAGGAAGTTGGCGTTGGAATCGATGTTGTTCTGCGTGAGGAACGGGCCGTCGAAGGTCTTCACCTCGCGCAGCGCATCGCCGATCAGCCGCGCGACG
>JANNNM010000384.1:0-3180 GCA_031398535.1 Betaproteobacteria bacterium
GCCTCACTGCGCTCGGCGCCGGGACCTGCCAGTCTCCGACGCTCGCGACCGCGGTGCCCAACACGACGACTGCCGAGATCGCGGCGTCCAAGAACGCGGGACTGGTGATGATCAACCAGATGGCCAACTTCCTTGGTAAACGCGTCGAGGCCATCAAAAAGCAGCCGACGGCCGCCTGTCCCGTCGGCGTGGCCGGCGACGACCACACGGTGCCGTTCGCCGCCAGCTGCCTCGCGGGCAACAACCTGGGTGGCACGCGCACGTTCAAGACGGCGGGCGCCGCGAAGGGCGTCGAGATCACCATCGTGCCGGCATCGCACGACAGTTCGGTCAACCGGGTGCTGCTGAACGAAGCCGAGCGCAAGAACCTGGAGCCCGACAACCTGACGCTTCCGCTGGGCCCGCCCAGCGGCTACGTGGTCCGCTTCTCCAACGGCATGGTCATCTACCTGACCGGCGACACCGCATTGCATGCGGACATGAAGACGGTCGTCGCGGATTTCCACAAGCCCAATGTGATGGTACTGAACCTCGGACTGAGCGCGATTACGATGGCGTCGGGCGCCCGGATCGCGGAACTGGTCCAGCCGGCGACCGTGATCATCTCGCATCCCAACGAAGCTGCATCGGTCGGCGGCAAGGCACGTCCGGGCTCGCGCACCGCAGAGCTCTCCGGGATGCTGCGCAGTTCAGTCGTACTCGGGCTATCCGACCGGACGATGGAGTTCGACGGACAGGGCAGGTGCGTGACCGGATGCAGCTGACGCGCGCGCGGATATCCCCACGCCCCCTGGGCCCGCGGGAGACGATTGGATTGCGGAGAGCCTGGCAGTGCAGTATGTCAATCGAGGCTTGCACCCGGTCCCGGCCATGCCTATATGGTGCTGGCGTTACTGTATTTCATCCGCTCCGCGCATCGTAATCACACCGAGGCGTGGCCAACAACGCGATCGTGATGTTCTCCACCGACAACGGCGTGTCCAGCAAGAGCGGGCCGGGCGGTGGCAACCAGCCGTTCCGTGTCGAGAAGGGCGTGGGCGGCTTCGAAGCTGACTTCCGCGTGCCGACCGTGGTGCCTACGCGGCAGGCAACCCGCCGAAGCGCGACCGGAAGGCCGCACTGGCGGGCGGCAGCGCTTCGTGCGGCGTGGCCAGCATCGCGGCCAGGTGGCGCTCCGCGCTGCGGTGTGTCAGCCGGTAGAAGTCGCGGCAAAGGCCATACGCTGCAGCGCCCGGCCAGTCGATGGGCAGCAGCGCAGCAGGCAGCAGCGGGTCACGCAGCAGCACGCGGCGATACGCGTGGAGCAGCAAGGTGCGCACGATGAAGCATTGCGCGGGTTCGTGCTCGCCATCGACGCGGAAGCGTTCGATCACGGTGCCGAAGTGCTGCAGGAAGCGCCGATAGTCGGTGGCCAGCGAGGCGAGGTTCCACGCCTCGCCGACGGTGCTGGCCAGCGTGCCGGCGGGACCTTCGTCGATGGCATGGGTCAGGATCGCCTGGCCGGCGATGCCGCGCTGCGCCAGGATGGTCGGTGACGGTTGGTCGAGGCGTGGGCGCAGGAACGTGGTGGCGCCCAGTTCGCCGAAGCCCGCCCAGTGCAGCTCGTCGCGCAGCGTCGGGCGCAGCACCACCGGTACCCGGTCGGCCAGCACCAGGTCCCAGCCGCCTGCCCACGATTCGGCCGGCCGCGCATAGATGCGGCGATGCGCGTCGTCGAAGCGGCGGGCGCCTTCCTGCGTCAGCGCATAACGGCTCATCCGGCCGACCGCCGTGGCGTCGAGCCAGCCGTCGCGCGCCAGCCGGAAGACGCTGGTGCGCACCGAGCGCTCGTTGATCCCGAAGGGGGCCATCAGGCGGATCAGGCCTGCCAGCCAGACCGCGCCTCCATGGGGCGACAGCGCATCGCCCCATACCGTGACGATCAGCGAACGTGCACGCGGCGGATCGGCCGCCAGCGTGCGGAGGATCCAGCGCGTGACCACGGGGTCGGCACTGTCCCGGTGGGGCCCCGAGGCAGGCGTCCTGGATCGTGATACAGAAACGGCTTGACGCATCGGTAAACTGTATCATAATGATGGTCCGAATGCGCAATCGCCGCCGGCATCGATCCGGCCGCACAATCGCAATTCGCGGCATTGAGGAGAACCACGCATGTACGCCCAACTGGTCGAGACCGGACAGAAGAACCTGCGCCGCCGCGAGGACATGTCGCCGGAGGAGCGCGCGTTCCAGGATCGCGTGGATGCCGACATCAAGGTCGAGGCGAAGGACTGGATGCCCGACGCCTATCGCAAGACGCTGATCCGGCAGATCCAGCAGCACGCGCATTCCGAGATCGTGGGCATGCTGCCGGAGGGCAACTGGATCGGCCGTGCGCCATCACTCAAGCGCAAGGCCATCCTGATGGCCAAGGTGCAGGACGAGGGCGGGCACGGACTCTACCTCTACGGGGCTGCCGAGACCCTCGGCGTGTCGCGCGACCAGCTCGTCGCCGACCTCCACGCCGGCAAGGTCAAGTACTCGTCGATCTTCAACTATCCGACGCTGACGTGGGCCGACATCGGCGCCATCGGCTGGCTGGTGGACGGCGCGGCGATCATGAACCAGATTCCGCTTTGCCGTTGCTCGTATGGCCCGTATGCGCGCGCGATGGTGCGCATCTGCAAGGAGGAATCGTTTCACCAGCGGCAGGGCTACGACATCATGCTGTCCCTGTGTGGGGGCACGCCGGCACAGAAGGCGATGGCGCAGGATGCGCTGCACCGCTGGTGGTGGCCGTCGCTGATGATGTTCGGGCCGCCGGACGGCGAGAGCGTGCATTCGGCGCAATCGGCGCAATGGAAGATCAAGCTGTTGTCCAACGACGAGTTGAGGCAGCGTTTCGTCGACCAGACCGTGCCCCAGGCCGACTATCTGGGCATCACCATGCCCGATCCCGATCTCAAATGGAGCGAGGCGACCGGACACTACGATTTCGGGCCGATCGACTGGAGCGAATTCCACAACGTGCTGAAGGGCAACGGGCCGTGCAACCGCGAGCAGCTGGCCGCGCGGGTGGCCGCGTGGGACAACGGTGCCTGGGTGCGCGAGGCCGCAGTGGCACATGCCGCCAAGCGCGCGGCGCGGGCCGTACCGGCGGCCGCATGAGCGCGTGCCTCAACCGATCCGATCGAACACCAG
>JANNNM010000406.1:0-4990 GCA_031398535.1 Betaproteobacteria bacterium
GACCCTGATCCCTTTTCAACGGCCGACCGGACCGCGATAGCCGACCGCCTCCGCGAGGTGACCGGGCTCGATCCGCGGGACCGCCGCCAGGTCGGCGATGGTGCGCGCCACTTTCAGCACGCGATGGTAGGCCCGCGCCGACAGGCACAGCCGTGCCGCTGCCTGCGCCAGAAAGGCATGGCCCGCGGGCTCGATCGCGCAATGCACGGCGATTTCCTTCGGCAACAGGCGTGCGTTGGGCTTGCCCTGCCGCTGCAGTTGCCATTGCCGCGCGGCGATCACGCGACCGCGCACGACGCACGATGACTCTGCGATGCAGACGATGGGTTCGGCCAGCGCCATGCCATCGTCGGCCGCCGCCAACGGAAGCGCTGCCGGCTGCGCGAGCGCTGCCGCCGCGACCGCCGGAACCTCCAGCACGATGTCGATGAGATCGAGCAGCGGACCGGAAATGCGCGCGCGATAGCGGCTGATGCGGTCTGGCGTGCAATGACAGCGCCCGCGCGCATCGCCCAGCCACCCGCATGGACAGGGATTCATCGCCGCGATCAACTGGAACTGCGCGGGAAACACGCTTTGCCGCGCCGCGCGCGAGATGTGGATGACGCCGGACTCGAGCGGCTCGCGCAGCACCTCGAGCACGCGCCGGTCCCATTCCGGCAATTCGTCCAGGAACAGCACGCCGTGATGCGCGAGGGAGATCTCGCCGGGGCGCGGATCGCTGCCGCCCCCGACCAGCGCGACCGCACTGGCGGTGTGATGCGGCGCGCGATAGGGACGCTGCCCTAGCGTCTCCGGCACGAAGCGGCCGGCGATCGACGCGACGGCGGCAACTTCAAGGGATTCGACTTCGTCCATCGGCGGCAGCAACCCCGGCAAGCGTTGCGCGAGCATCGACTTGCCGGTGCCAGGCGGGCCCGTGAAGAGCAGCGAATGGCCGCCGGCCGCGGCGATCTCCAACGCGCGCTTGGCCTGCCCCTGTCCGCGCACATCGGCGAGATCGAGGATGTCGTCGCGCAGCACCGGTGCCGGTGCCGACGCGCGCGTGAGTTCGGTCCGGCCCGCGAAGTGCTCGCAGACCGCCAGCAGCGACGTGGCGCCCAGGATCGTAGCCCCCTGCACCAGCGAGGCCTCGGCCGCCGAAGCCACAGGCAGCACAAAGGCGCGACCCGCGTGACGTGCCGCCACCGCCATCGCCAGCGCGCCGCGTACGGCGCGCAGCGCCCCGGACAACGCGAGCTCGCCGGCGAACTCGAACTGCGCCAGCGCGCGCGCCTGGACCTGGCCGGTGGCGGCCAGGATGCCGAGCGCGATCGGCAAATCGTAGCGGCCGGACTCCTTCGGAAGATCGGCAGGCGCCAGGTTGACGATGACCTTGCGTGCCGGGAAATCGAATTGCGCGTTCTGGATCGCCGAGCGCACGCGGTCGCGCGCCTCGCGGACCTCGGTATCCGGGAGCCCGACGATGTGAATGCCCGGCAGGCCACCCGTGACGTGGACTTCGACCGCAACGGCAGGGGCCACTACGCCGGTGAGCGCGCGGCTGTTGACGACGACAACGGACATGGCCGACCCCGGCAGGTCGCGCGTCGATGGGTGGGCGGGGGAGGCTAGTGCGCTGCGGGCGGCGCCGGGAAGCGGGCTTCGAGCTCGGCCACGCGGGCCTCGAGGCGTTCCAGCTTTTCGCGGGTCTTGAGCAGCACCTGCGCCTGCGTGTCGAACTCGGCGCGCGGCACGAGATCGAGTCGCGACAGGCCGCCCTGCAGCAGCACCTTCACGTTCTTTTCGATGTCCCGGGCCGGGCTTGACTCGACGGCCTTGCCGATCCGGGCAGCCAGGTCATCCAGGGTCTTGCTGTTGAAGCTGAGCATGAAATGCCTCCGCGAAGATGGTGGTGGATGCGGGTGGAATGACATCCGCACCGCGACAAGCAGGAGCTCAGTCTAGCAAAGGCACCGGGCTGCCCCCCTCAGCCAATTGGACGATCCGGACGCCGCCGAGGCGTCCGACCGGGCGCTCGCCCCAGACGAGTGCGCCCGTGCAGTGCATGGCACCGGTTTGGTGCGAAGAAGGGGTCGGGACGGGGTCCGGGCGCCCTCTTTGAGACTTAACCATATGATTATTCTATTGTTTTTGCAGTGGCACACGAAATGCTGACTCTACCCCGCAAGCGTCACGTATTTCGTCAACCACCTCGCAGGGGATTCCAACATGAACCAGATGCACCGCCTTCGCATCGGCGCAGCAGCAGCGATGTTCGCCGCGCTCGCCGCCGGCACCGCGCAAGCCCAAACGGCAGCGCCCGCACCGGCCGCCGCGCCGGAACCGGATTGGACCTTCACGGGCAACGTCGGCATCTTCAGCCAATACGTGTTCCGCGGGATTTCGCAGACCAACGAGAAGCCGGCACTGCAAGGCGGCTTCGACCTGGGTCACAAGAGCGGCTTCTATGCCGGCGTCTGGGGCTCCAACGTCAGCTGGCTGTCCGACGGCAATCCCGACGTCTCCGCCAGCGTTGAGCTCGACTTCTACGGCGGCTACAAGTGGGCGCTGCCCGCCGACTTCGTGCTCGACACGGGCGTCCTCTACTACTGGTATCCCGGCACCTATCCCGAGGGCTACGTGAAGCCCAACACGACGGAGCTCTACGCCGCGCTGACGTGGAAGTGGATCACCGGCAAGTACAGCTACAGCGTCGACAGCAAGACCTTCGGCTTCCCGGATTCGCGCGGCTCCGACTACTGGGAAATCAATGCCACGTACGACATCGTCGAGAAGGTCAACGATGCCATCGGCAAGGTCACGGTGTTCGGTCACCTCGGCAAGCAGAAGTTCAAGAACAACGGCTTCTACGACTACGGCGACTGGAAGGTCGGCATCTCCACCGAGATCTACGGTGTGACGGTCGGCATCTTCGGCACGGGCACCGATGCCGAGAGCGCGGCCTACACCAACCGCTTCGGCAAGGATATTTCGGACGGCCAATTCGTCGGTTACGTACAAAAGACGTTCTAAACGCCATACCCACGCGGCGGCTTCGCGCTGCCGCGTGTTTTCCGGGGACATCATGAAACTCGTTACCGCCATCATCAAGCCGTTCAAGCTCGACGAGGTCCGCGAGGCCCTCTCGGCCATCGGCGTGCAGGGGATCACCGTGACCGAGGTGAAGGGATTTGGTCGGCAGAAGGGACACACCGAGCTCTACCGCGGCGCCGAATACGTCGTCGACTTCCTGCCCAAGGTCAAGATCGAAGCGGCAGTCAAGGACGACATGCTCGAGCGCGTAATCGAAGCGGTCGAAAAAGCCGCCAACACCGGCAAGATCGGTGACGGCAAGATCTTCGTGTTCGACCTGCTGCAGGTCGTCCGTATCCGCACCGGTGAAACCGGCGCGGATGCGCTGTAAGGGAGCCCTTCGATGAAAAAGCTAGTTGCGTTACTTGCCCTGCTCGGCGCGTTCGCTTTGGCGACGCCGGTGCTGGCGCAGGACAAGGCAGCGCCTGCTGCTGCTGCCCCGGCAGCGGCAGCAGCGCCAGCCGCCGCCCCCGCAGCAGAACCTGCCGCCGCGGCCACCGCCGCTCCGGCCCCCACGCCGAACAAGGGTGATGTCTCGTGGATGCTGGTGTGTACAGCGCTTGTGCTCTTGATGAGCCTGCCGGGCCTCGCGCTCTTCTACGGCGGCATGGTGCGCTCGAAGAACGTGCTCTCGGTGCTGATGCAGGTATTCGTCGTCTTCTCGCTGATCACCGTGCTGTGGTGCGTCTATGGCTACAGCATCGCGTTCACGGAGGGCAACGCGTACTTCGGCGGCCTTGATCGACTGTTCCTGGCCGGCGTGTTCGACGCGTCGAAGGGCGAGTTCGCGATGGCGGCGACGTTCTCCAAGAACACGCCGATTCCCGAGATCGTGTTCGTGGCGTTCCAGGCCACGTTCGCGGCGATCACCGTGTGCCTCATCCTCGGCGCGTTTGCCGAGCGCGTGAAGTTCTCGGCCGTGCTGCTGTTCTCGGTGCTCTGGTTCACGTTCTCGTACCTGCCGATCGCGCACATGGTCTGGTTCTGGCCCGGCCCGGATGCGTACACGGCAGCCAGCGTGGTGGATGCAAACAACGCCAAGGCCGGTCTCATCTGGCAGTGGGGCGCACTCGACTTCGCGGGCGGGACGGTGGTCCACATCAACGCCGGTATCGCCGGCCTGGTGGGTGCGTACGTGGTGGGCAAGCGGATCGGCTACGGCAAGGAGTCGATGGCGCCGCACAGCCTTCCGATGACGATGATGGGTGCGTCGCTGCTGTGGTTCGGCTGGTTCGGGTTCAACGCCGGCTCGGCGCTGGAAGCGAACAACGCCGCGGCGCTGGCGTTCATCAACACGTTCCTTGCCACCGCCTGCGCCACCGTGTCGTGGACGCTCGGCGACTGGATGTTCAAGGGCAAGCCGTCGATGCTGGGTGCAGCTTCGGGTGCGGTCGCAGGTCTGGTCGCGATCACGCCCGCTGCAGGCAACGTCGGCATCCCCGGTGCATTCGTCATCGGCCTTCTGGCCGGCATCGTCTGCCTGTGGGGTGTCAACGGCCTGAAGCACATGCTGAAGGTGGACGACACGCTTGACGTGTTCGGTGTCCACGCGGTCGGCGGCATCCTGGGCGCACTTCTTACCGGCATCTTCGTGTCGCCGGACCTGGGCGGACCCGGGTTCGTCACCGACTGGGTCACCGGCAAGACGGGCTTCACGAGCTACGGCGAGCAGGTGTGGATCCAGGCCAAGGCGGTTGGATTGACGGTGATCTGGTCCGCGGTCGTGGCGTACATCTGCTACAAGATCGTCGACATGACGGTGGGTCTGCGCGTGACTGAAGAGCAGGAACGCGAAGGTCTCGACGTGTCGTCGCATGGTGAGTCGGCCTACCGCTCGTAAGTCGCGGTAGTCCGGCTGTATCGGGCAAGACGCGGACGGACTCTCTCCCCCGTCCGCGGGCAAGCCGGAAACGCA
>JANNNM010000448.1:0-2456 GCA_031398535.1 Betaproteobacteria bacterium
GGCACGTCGAACCAGAGCGACTACCTGTCGCACTTCGTCGCCAATCACATGTTCTTCCGCATTGCGTTGCCCGGTGCGCGGCGCATCCTCACCGATCACATTGCGTGGTGCGGCCAGCACGTGCCGCGGTGGAATCCGCTGTCCGTCGTCGGCCAGCACATGCAGCAGGCGGGCGCCACGCCGGCCGAAGCGATGGCGTTCACATTGTCGTCCGCGCTGCAGTACGCCGATGATTGCGTCGCCGCCGGCATGTCGCCCGATGCCGTACTGCCGCGCTTCACGTTCTTCTTCGACATCTCCATTTCGTTCTTTGAGGAAGTGGCCAAGTTCCGTGCTGGCCGCCGCATCTGGGCACGGCTCACGCGCGAGCGCTATGGCGCGCAGGACCCGCGCTCGTGGCGCTTCAAGTTCCACGGCCAGACGTCGGGCGTGGACCTGACGCGCCAGCAGCCGCTGAACAACATCGCGCGCGTCACCACGCAGGCGATGGCCGGCATCTTCGGCGGCCTGCAGTCGCTGCACACGGATGCCTACGACGAAGCGCTGTCGTGCCCCACGACCTACGGCGCGCGCATTGCAGTGGCCACGCAGAACATCCTGCGCGAAGAGGCGCACCTGACGGATGTGATCGACCCGCTGGGCGGGTCGTACTACGTCGAAGCGCTGACGAACGACATGGAAGAACGCATCCTGGCCATCATGGCCGATGTCGAAGCCGCGGGGGGGATGTTCAAGGCCGTCGAGTCCGGCCTGGTGCAGGGACGCATCGGCGAATCGGCGCGGCGCCATCAGGATCGCGTGGACAACGGTGAGCAGACCGTCGTCGGCGTCAATGTCTATCAGGTCGCCGAGGACGCCAGCGCCCGGCCCGCGTTGGCCAAGCCCGATCCGGCCGAGATGGGTGCGCATCTGCGCAACTTCGCCGCCTACAAGGCGCAGCGCTCGTCCGAAGCTGTCACCAAAGCCCTCAATGACCTTGCCCGCAGCGCGCACGCCAGCGGCCAAGGTCCGCACGACAACATCTTCGGCCTGGTCGTCGCCGCGGCCGACGTCGGCTGCACGCACGGCGAGATCTGCGGCACGCTGCGCCGCGAACTGGGCTTCGGCCATCCGCTGATCGTCGTGTAGGCTCTACCGATGACGAAGCCGCATGAAGCCGGCGCCCACGGCGCCACCGCCGCGCACGCACAACGCATCGACGCCATCCGCGCAGGCGATCGCGCGACCATCGCGCGCGCCATCAGCGAGATCGAGAACGACCAACCGGCGTCGCACGCGTTGTCGAGCTCGCTGGCGGCGTGGCTGGGCGCTGCGCAGGTGATCGGCATTACCGGCCCGCCGGGCGCGGGCAAATCCACGCTGATCAACGCGCTATTGCAGGAGTACGCCACGCGCGGCAAGCGCGTGGCCGTGGCGGCCATCGACCCGTCCAGTCCCATCACTGGCGGCGCCGTGCTGGGCGACCGCATTCGGATGAGCGATTCCGGCGCGGCGGATTCCGTCTTCATTCGTTCGCTGGCCTCGCGCGGTCATCCGGGCGGCCTGGCCCGCACCACGCGCCGCATCGTCGATGTGCTGGACGCCGCCGGCTTCGACGTGATCATCGTGGAGACGGTGGGAGCAGGCCAGGGCGACGTTGATATCCGCACGCTCGCCGACGCCAGCGTCGTCGTGTGTCCACCCGGCTTGGGCGACGACGTGCAGGCCATCAAGGCCGGCATCCTCGAGATCGCCGACGTGCTGGTCGTGAACAAGGGCGACCAGCCGCTGGCCGACCGCACCGAACGTGAACTGAAGGACATGCTGCACCTGCGCGCGCGCAAGACCGGCTGGCAGGTGCGCGTCGTGCGCACCACGGCCACCACTGGCGCGGGCGTGGCGGCACTGATCGATGCATTGCAGGCTCACGCAGCGGAGGCCGGGGTGGCGCAACGGCTGGAGAAAGTCACGACGGCGGGCACGGACGACCCCGTCACCCGGCAGCTGCTGCGCTTCAGCGATGCTGATGCCTACCAGCAGCACAATGGCCTCGAATTCGTCGAGCAGTCACCGGGCAGCGCCACCTACCGGATGCGCGTCGAACCGCAGCACATGAATTTCAACGGCAAGTGTCACGGCGGCGCGATGTTCACGCTGGCCGATACCGCGTTCGGCGTCGCTGCCAACGCGTACGGGGTCGTCGCCGCCGGCATCGACACGCACATGACGTTCCAGGTGGCGGTCGACCTCGGCGACGTGCTGACCGCGCGGTCGACCGAAGTCAGCCGCAGCAAGAGGATCGCGATCTATCGCGTCGACATCACGCGCGGCGACGGCAAGGTCGTGGCGGCGTTCACCGGCACCGTGTACATGACGGCGCATCCGCATGCGTCGCACTTGCGGGAGTAGGTGCGGCCGGCCCACGATGGATTGCAGCACAATAGCGGGATGAACATCGCGAACCACGTTGCATGGTC
>JANNNM010000490.1:0-1641 GCA_031398535.1 Betaproteobacteria bacterium
ATCACGCACAAGCGCCGCGTCTCGGCGCTGGGACCCGGCGGCTTGACGCGCGAGCGTGCGGGCTTCGAAGTCCGCGACGTGCACCCGACGCACTACGGTCGCGTGTGCCCGATCGAAACGCCGGAAGGCCCGAACATCGGCCTCATCAACTCGCTGGCGCTGTACGCCCGCACGAATGAGTACGGCTTCCTCGAGACGCCGTATCGCCGCGTGTCGGACGGCAAGGTCACCGACCAGATCGATTACCTGTCGGCCATCGAGGAAGGCCAGTACGTGATCGCGCAGGCCAACGCCAAGATCGACAAGAACGGCAAGCTCGACGACGAGCTGGTCTCGTGCCGCAGCAAGAACGAATTCATGCTGTCGACCGGTGACAAGGTCAACTACATGGACGTGGCGCCGTCGCAGATCGTGTCGGTCGCGGCCTCGCTGATCCCGTTCCTCGAGCACGACGACGCGAACCGCGCGCTGATGGGCTCCAACATGCAACGCCAGGCCGTGCCTTGCCTGCGCCCGGAGAAGCCGCTGGTCGGCACGGGCGTGGAGCGTACGGCGGCGGTCGACTCCGGTACGGCCGTCATGGCCCGTCGGGGTGGCAAGGTGGATTACATCGACGCCTCGCGCATCGTGGTCCGCGTCAATGACGCGGAAGCCGGTGCCGGTGAAGTGGGTGTCGACATCTACAACCTCACCAAGTACAAGCGCAGCAACCAGAACACCAACATCAACCAGCGTCCGCTGGTGGTGGTGGGTGACGTCATCTCGAAGGGCGACGTGATCGCCGACGGCGCGTCCACCGACATGGGTGAACTGGCCCTCGGCCAGAACATGCTTGTCGCGTTCATGCCGTGGAACGGCTACAACTACGAAGACTCGATCCTCATCAGCGAGCGCGTGGTCGGCGACGACCGCTACACGTCGATCCACATCGAGGAACTGTCGGTGGTGGCCCGCGACACCAAGCTCGGCCCCGAGGAAATCACGCGGGACATCTCCAGCCTGGGCGAAGCGCAGTTGGGCCGCCTGGATGACTCCGGCATCGTCTACATCGGCGCTGAAGTGGAAGCCGGCGACGTGCTGGTGGGCAAGGTCACGCCCAAGGGCGAGACGCAGTTGACGCCGGAAGAGAAGCTGCTCCGTGCCATCTTCGGCGAAAAGGCCTCCGATGTGAAGGACACAAGCTTGCGCGTGCCGTCCGGCATCTCGGGTACGGTGATCGACGTGCAGGTGTTCACGCGCGAAGGCATCGAGCGCGACAAGCGCGCGGCGCAGATCATCGACGACGAGTTGAAGGGTTACCGCAAGGACCTGAACGACCAGCTGCGCATCGTCGAGAACGACCAGTACGCGCGTATCGAGAAGCTGCTGTCGGGCAAGATCGCCAACGGCGGCCCGAAGAAGCTCGCCAAGGGCGCCAAGCTCACCAAGGAGTACCTGGACTCGGTGGCGCGTCACGACTGGTTCGACATCAGACTCGCGAGCGAAGAAACCGCCTCGCAGCTGGAAGCGATGAAGGAATCGCTGGCCGCGCTGCGCGTCACCTTCGACGCGATGTTCGAATTGAAGAAGAAGAAGCTCACGCAAGGCGATGAACTGCCGCCGGGCGTGCAGAAGATGGTCAAGGTCTACGTGGCGGTCAAT
>JANNNM010000537.1:0-8528 GCA_031398535.1 Betaproteobacteria bacterium
ATGCCGATCTCCGGGGTGACTCCGGCATACTTGACCAGATAGCCGGTGACATAGGCCGCCCCCGGGCTGGCCAGATAGGCCACCGCATGCGCGATATCCTCCGGCGCGCCCAGCCGGCCCAGTGGAATGCGTCCCACCAGCGTTGCGCGCGCGGCGTCCGGCAGGGATTTCGTCATGTCGGTGTCGATGAAGCCCGGCGCCACGCAATTGACCGTGATGTTGCGGCTGCCCACTTCCTGGGCCAGCGACTTGGTGAAGCCGATCAGCGCGGCCTTGGCGGCGGCGTAATTCACCTGCCCCGGATTGCCGCTCGACCCGACGACACTGCCGATCTGGATGATGCGTCCGGTGCGCGCCTTCATCATGCCGCGCAGCACCGCCTTGGCGAGGCGATAGGCAGGTTTGAGGTTGGTCGCCATGATCGCGTCCCACTCGTCGTCCTTCATCCGCAGCAACAGGTTGTCGCGCGTGATGCCGGCGTTGTTGACGAGGATGCCGATGGCACCGTGCCTGGCTTCGATTTCCGCCAGCACGCCTTCCGTGGCGGCGGCATCGGTGACGTCGAGCTTCACGCCCATGCCGGCATTGCCGGCGGCGCGCAATGCGGCATCGATCTTCGCGGCGCCCTCGTCCGTCGTCGCCGTGCCCACCACCGTGGCGCCGTCGGCGGCAAGGCGCAAGGCGATGGCGAGACCGATGCCGCGCGTGGCGCCGGTGACGAGCGCGAGTTGTCCGGACAGCGGTAGCGTCGTGGTCATCGTGAATTCCTTCAGGCCGCCGAAAGCTCGGCCAGCGTGGCAGCCAGTGCCTCGCCGTCGGTCAGCGAATAGGATTGGGCGCTTTCGATGCTGCGCTTCGCCAGTCCCGCCAGGACCTTGCCCGGACCGCATTCGACCACATGCGTGATGCCCTGCGCGCCCATCGCCTGCATCGTCGCCGTCCAGCGCACCGGATGCGCGGCCTGTTGTGCCAGCGCATTGCGGATCTCTTCCGGCATCACGTGCGTCATCACGTCGACGTTGTGCAGCACCGGAATCGTGGGCGACGTCATCGTGATCTCGGCCAGTCGCGCGGCGAGGCGCAGGGCCGCGGGCCGCAGCAGCGAACTGTGGAACGGTGCCGACACCGGCAGGATCAGTCCGCGCTTGGCACCTTTGGTCTTGGCGACGGCGATGGCGCGTTCGACGGCCTCGCGGTGGCCGGCAATCACCAGTTGTCCCGGCGCGTTGAAATTGACGGCTTCGACGACCTGCCCCTGCGCGGCCTCGGCGCACGCGGCGATGACCGACTCGTCGTCGGGGGCGCCCATGATCGCGGCCATGGCGCCCACGCCCGCCGGCACGGCTTCCTGCATCGCCTGCGCGCGAAAGCGCACCAGCGGCACGGCGTCGCGGAAGGCAATGGCACCCGCCGCCACCAATGCGGTGTATTCGCCGAGGCTGTGGCCGGCCAGCAGCACCGGCTGCGGCCCGCCGGCGGCGATATACGCGCGCCACGCCGCAATGCCTGCGGTCAGCATCACCGGCTGCGTGTTGGTCGTGAGGTTCAGGTCTTCCGCGGGGCCGTCGGCCACCAGCGCCCACAGGTCCTGGCCCAAGGTATCGGAGGCTTCGTCGAACGTGGTACGGACGACCGGATGGTCGCTCCAGCCGTTCATCATGCCCACCGCCTGCGAACCCTGTCCGGGAAACACCATTGCAAGTTTCATGATTGCCTTTCGAGGTCGCGCGCGCCGCCTACCAGCGCAGGAAGACCGAGCCCCAGGTGAAGCCGCCGCCCACGCCCAGCAGCATCACGTGCTGGCCGGGCTGGATGCGCCCGTCGCGCACGGCGATGTCGAGCGCCAGCGGAATGGAGGCCGCCGACGTGTTGCCATGTTCGCCGACGGTGACGACCAGCCGCTCGTGCGGCAGGTGCAGCTTCGTCATCGTCGCGTCCATGATGCGGATGTTGGCCTGGTGCGGGATCACCCAGTCGATGTCGTTGACGTGCATCGACGTGGCCGCGAGCGCCTCTTCCGCGACGTCCGCCAGCACCTTCACCGCGAACTTGAACACGGCCGTGCCATCCATGTGCAGGAACGGCACGCCTTCGACCACGCCGTTGCGCACCTGACCGGGCACCGAGAGGATGTCGCGATGGCTGCCATCGGCATGCAGATGGGCCGTCAGGATGCCGGGCTCGGTGGAAGGCACCAGCACGACCGCGCCGGCGCCATCGCCGAACAGCACGCACGTCCCGCGATCGTTCCAGTCGAGGATGCGCGAATAGATTTCCGCGCCCACGACCAGCGCATTGCGCGCCATGCCGGTGCTGACCATCTTGTCGGCCAGCGCCAGCGCGTAGACGAAGCCGGAGCACACGGCCTGCACGTCGAAGGCCGCGCCGCCGCGCACGCCAAGCTTGTCCTGCAGGATGCACGCGGTGGACGGGAACACCATGTCGGGCGTGGTGGTGGCCACGATGATGAGGTCGACGTCCGCGGGTTGCATGCCGGCAGCGTCGAGCGCCGCACGCGACGCATGCAATGCGAGATCGGAAGTCATCTCGTCCGGCGCCGCGATGTGGCGCTGGCGGATGCCGGTGCGCGTCCGGATCCAGTCGTCGCTGGTGGCGACGCGCTGCGCGAGCTCCGCGTTGGTGAGGATCGTGGCCGGCAGGTAGCGGCCCGTCCCGGCGATGCGACTAGGCATCGGGGACCGGTGCCACGTTGAGGATGTGGTGGGCCGGTACCGGCGTGGCGGCGGCGGTGGCCTCGACCTGCGCCGCGATCTTGTCCAGCACGCCGTGTGCCACTTCCACATGCGCCTTGCGCAACGCGTAGCGGAAGCCCAGCACGTCGGCGCCGCCGTGGCTCTTCACCACAACGCCCTTCAGGCCCACCAGCGTGGCGCCGTTGTAGCGGCGCGGATCGATGCGGCGCTTGAACGCCAACAGCACCGGATACGCCGCCACGGCGGCCGCGCGCGTGAAGATGCTGCGCGTGAACTCGGCGCGCAGGAAATCGTAGAGCATCCCGGCCAGGCCCTCGGAGGACTTCAGGACAACGTTGCCGACGAAGCCGTCGCACACGACGACATCCGTCGTGCCCTTGTAGAGATCCGTGCCTTCGACGTTGCCGTAGAAGTTGAGGCTGGAGGCCTTGAGCAGCTCCGCCGTCTCCTTCACGACGTCGTTGCCCTTGATGTCTTCCTCGCCGATGTTGAGGAGACCCACCGTGGGTCGCTCGATGTTCTCGACGGCGGTGACCAGCGCGCTGCCCATGACGGCGAACTGCACCAGTTGCGCGGGCGTGCAGTTGACGTTGGCGCCGAGATCGAGCGCCGTCGTGACGCCTTTGCGCGTGGGCAATTGTGAGGCGATGGCCGGGCGGTCGATGCCGGGCAGGGTCTTCAGCACGAAGCGCGCGATGGCCATCAGCGCGCCGGTATTGCCGGCGGACACGCAGGCCTGTGCGGTGCCATCCTTGACCAGGTTGATGGCCACGCGCATCGACGAATCTTTTTTCCTGCGCAGCGCGTCAGCGGGGGGCTCGTCCATCGCCACGACTTCAGTGGCGGCGTGCAACGAGATGCGGTCGCGCGCGGGCGAGCGAACCTTGGCTAGCGCCGCCGTCAGCGGGGCTTCGAGCCCCACGAGGATGACGCGGGCGTCCGGAAATTCTTCGAGGAACTTGAGCGCGGCCGGGAGCGTGACCGCCAACCCGTGGTCGCCCCCCATCGCGTCTACGGCGACCGTTACGGTCTTGCCGTTGGACATAGCGTCAAGCCAAAGCCTGACTTACTCGTCGTTCTTGGTCTGGACCACTTTCTTGCCGCGATAGTAGCCGTTGGGGCTGATGTGGTGGCGCAGGTGCACTTCGCCGCTGACCGGCTCGACGCCGAGCGTGGGCGCGGTGAGGAAGTCGTGCGCGCGATGCATGCCGCGCTTCGACGGGGATTTCTTGTTCTGCTGGACTGCCATGATGATTTCCTTTCGCTGCGTTTCTTTTAAGGTTTCAGGCGCTGTCCGGACGCATCGGTGCGTACGGCAGCGTCAACAACAATTCGTCTTCCACCAATGCGACCGGATCGAAGATGTGATCGGCCACCAGCACTTCGTCATCGCTGCCGGCGTCAAGGGAGTCGGCCTCGGCTTCGTTCTTGGCCAGCACCGCGATGGTCCGCTGCGCGACCGGGTATTCGAATGTCTCGAGCGACCGCTGGCACTCCAGTGGCACGCTGCCTTCGATGGCGATCGCCAGTGCCGGCCTGCCTGCACTGTCAACCGTGCCTTCGATGCGCCACTTGATGCTGCCCGGGCCTTCCGCCAGACGATCGGCCAGACGCTCCGATGCGGCCACGTCGAGCACACCCTCCATCGCGCCTCGCTCGCGCGCAAGCTTGAACGCGTCGAAGGTCCCGGGCGCCTTGGGCTGCTGCGGGGGACGTTGGGCCATGGTTGGGGTACGCCTTGACTGCCGGTGTGGCCAAACGGGAGATAATAGCCCGAAACCGCAGCTCTGTCAAAGAAAGGCCAGCAAAAACAATGGGGAACGCAGATCGGCCGCTGGTGCTTGCCTCCACGTCCCGCTACCGCCGCGCCTTGCTCGAGCGGCTGGGCTGCCCCTTCGTGGTGGCCGCCCCGGGCGTGGACGAGGCAGCCCGGCCCGGCGAAGGCGCCAGCGCGGTGGCGCTGCGGCTGGCGGAGGCCAAGGCCCGTGCCGTCGCCAGCCACTATGCCGACGCGCTGGTCATCGGGTCGGACCAGGTCGCGGACTGCAATGGCCGCCACGTCGGCAAGCCCGGCAACCGCGACGGTGCGCTGGCGCAATTGCGGATGCTGTCGGGGCAGACGGTCGTCTTCCATACGGGCGTCGCGCTGGTGGACGCCCGCAGCGGCCGCTGCCAGGTCAAGCTGGTGGACGTCGCCAGCACCTTCCGGACGCTGACCGACGCGGAAATCGCCACCTATGTGGACCGCGAGCAGCCCTTCGACTGCGCCGGGTCCGTCAAAGCCGAGGCCCTGGGCATCGTGCTGTTCGATCGGATCGTCAGCGACGACCCCACCGCCCAGATCGGCCTGCCGCTGATCGCGCTGACGCGCCTGCTGCGCGCCGAGGGCGTCGACGTGCTGCGACAGGCCGCCCGGTGACCGGATCGCTCTATCTCGTGCCCAACCTGCTGGGCGTCGTGGCCAACCCCGCCGAGGTGTTGCCGGCCCGGACGCTGGCGGTGGCGCGGACACTCACGCACTGGATCGTGGAGACGGAAAAGCCGGCGCGGGCGTTCCTGAAGACCGTGGGCGTCGGCGGACCCATCGCGTCGCTGCATATCCGGCCGCTGCCGGCCCTGCGTGACGCCGCGGGACTGAAGGCACTGCTGGCCCCTGCCCTGGCCGGTCACGACATCGGTTTGCTGTCCGATGCCGGTTGCCCCGGCGTGGCCGACCCCGGCGCGTCGCTGGTGGCCGCCGCGCACGCCGCAGGCATTGCCGTCGTGCCGCTGGTCGGCCCCTCCTCGTTGCTGCTGGCGCTGATGGCCTCCGGCATGAACGGCCAGCAGTTCGCGTTCCATGGTTACCTGCCCGTGCCCGCCGCGGAACGCGCCACCGCGCTGCGGCGGCTCGAGGACGAATCGAAGCAGCGCAAGTGCACGCAGCTCTTCATCGAGACGCCCTATCGCAACACCGCGATGCTGACGACGATCGCGGCCACGTTGCGGCCGGACACGACGGTGTGCGTGGCGGCCGACCTGACGCTGCCGACGCAATCGATCCTCCGGCAACACGTATCCGCCTGGCGGCGCATGGATCTCGCGCAGTTCGACAAGCGCCCCGCCATCTTCCTGCTCGACGCCTAGGTCGTGTCCGGTGAATCCTGGATGTAGCTCTTCAGCATCCGGTTCTCGAAGCTCTGCTCTTCGTAGACTGCCTTGGCCACGTCGTGGAAGGACACGACACCGAAGAGCGTGCCGTCGTCCATCACCGGCACATAGCGCGCGTGGCGCTCGAGCATCGAGCGGCGCAGTTCCATCACGTCGATGGTGGACTTGGCGATGAGCGGATCGCGATCAAAGATGTCGGCGACCTTGAGCGGGCCGAGCGCACCATCGCGGGCGGCCAGCGCCGCCAGCACTTCGCGGAAAGTGAGGAGCCCGGCCAGCTTGCCGTGGTCCATGACCACCAGCGACCCGATGTCCTGCGCGGCCATCGCTTTCACGGCCTCAAGTGCGGTGCCCTCGGGCGAGGTCGTGAACAACGTGTTGCCCTTGATCCGCAGGATTTCGCTGACGAGCATGGGGCCTCCGTGGCACGCGGCGCCAGCCGCCGCGTTGCGTTCAAGACTACGCCTCGAAGCCGGGCCGGCGCAATGTCGCGCCGCCGGCATTTACTTGTAGAGCACCTCCGGCAGCCACATTCCGATACCGGGGAACATGTACAGCAGCACCACCGCGATGATCTGGATGCCCATGAACGGAAGCATCCCCGCGAAGATCTGGTTCAATGTCACATGAGGTGGTGACACGCCCTTCAAATAGAAGGCCGCCATTGCCACCGGTGGCGACAGGAAGGCCGTCTGCAGGTTGAGCGCCACCAGCAGGCCGAAGAACAGCGGGTCGATGTTGAACTTGGCCAGCAGCGGAATGAAGATCGGCATGAAGATGACGATGATCTCGGTCCACTCGAGCGGCCAGCCCAGCAGGAAGATGATGGCCTGCGCCAGGATCATGAACTGGATGGGCGTGAGGCCCAGCGAGATCACCCACCGTTCGATCAGTTCCTGCCCGCCCAGCAACGCAAACGCCGCCGAGAAGATCGAGGAGCCGACGAAGAGCCAGCACACCATCGCCGACGTCTTGGCGGTAAGAAAGACCGATTCACGCACCGTGGGCAGCAGCTTGACCTGCGCCGTGGCAATGACGCACCACATGCCGGTGGCGATGATCGAGACCCAGCCCACCCACATCGGCGGACCCGTCTCCAGCACCTCGAACTTGAGCAACAGGAACCAGACCACGGACAGGGCCAGCGCCAGCCACAACGGCACCCACACCTTCAGCACCTGCGCGCGGCGCACCGGCGGCAGCTTGATCAACGCATACACGGCGGCCAGCGAGAAGCCGCCGAACGAGCCGACGGCGGCGGCTTCCGTTGGCGTGGCGAGCCCGAACACGATCGTGCCCAGCACCGCGAGGATGAGCACCGCCAGCGGGAAGAACGACGCCAGCAGCATCTTGTAGATCTCGAAGCGCACCCACGTGAAGATCGCGTAGAAGCCTCCCAGCGATCCCAGGCCCACCAGCAACACGATCCAGAATGCATTGGGCGTGGGCAGCCGCTGCCATGCCGCGGCGGCGGCCGACGGTGGCGTCGCCGTCTTCGCCACGGCGCCGGTCGCAGCGGGCGTGGGTGCCGCCGGAGCCGCGGCCGGTGGTGGCGAAACGTTGGCCGGTGGTTCCTGCACGCCACTTGCCGGCGGCTCCTGCAATCCCGTTGAAGTCGGCGGCTCCTGCAGGCCCGTGGATGGTGGTTCGGCCAAGCCCGTGCCCGACCCTGAGGTCGCTTCCACCGGCTCGGCAAGCCCGGGGTCCTTCGAGGCCTGGCCCATCGTCTCCAGTCCCGAGATGTCGACCACCACTTCAGGCTTGGTCAGCGAGTGCCAGGTGAGGCCCATGATCACGATGAACACCAGCGCAGGAAGAAGCGCCGTGGCGCCATCGCGCACGATCTGGCCCGTGGGCACGCCATGCCGGCCCCGTCCCGTGAAGGCACGCGCAAGCGCGGGCATCACCTTGTCGCCCATCGTCGACGCCAGCGTGGAAATGTGCGGCGGCAAAGGCACCAGGCGGTCGGCGGCGGCCAGGGGGGGCATCAAGGACGGATTGATCTTGGCCAGCAGGATGACGTAGCCGATGTAGAGGCCCGCCAGCATCAGTCCCGGGAAGAACGCGCCGGCGTAGAGCTTCACCACCGACACGCCGGCCGTGGCGCCGTAGACGATCAGCATCACCGACGGCGGGATCAGGATGCCGAGGCACCCGCCCGCCGTGATGACGCCGGCGGAAACCTTGACGTTGTAGCCGGCACGCAGCATCGCCGGCAATGCCAGCAGGCCCATCAGCGTGACCACGGCGCCAACGATGCCGGTGGCCGTGGCGAAGATGGCGCACGTGACGAGTGTTGCCACCGCCAGCGATCCCGGCAGCCGCGCCAGCGCGAGGTGCAGACTGCGGAACAATTTCTCGATCAGGTTGGCGCGCTCGACCAGGTAGCCCATGAACACGAAGAGCGGGATCGAGATCAACACGTCGTTGGACATCACCGAATACGCGCGCTGCACCATCAGGTCCAGCGTCTGCTGCACGGCAAGGTCCGGGTTCTGTGCCCGATAGGCGAGCCATGCAAAGATCACCCCCATGCCCATCAGCGTGAAGGCCGTGGGGAAGCCCAGCATGATCGCGACGACGATCAGCGACAGCATCAAAAGGCCGAGATGGCCCTGCGACATCTGTGAGGGCGACGGAAGGAAAAAGAGCGTGGTGAGAACA
>JANNNM010000589.1:0-6556 GCA_031398535.1 Betaproteobacteria bacterium
CATGCCGATGTCGAGGTCGAGCATCACGAAGATGGGGGTCTGCAGCCGGTCGGCGAGGTCGAAGGCGGTGGCGCCGAACTCGAAGGACTCGCGCGGGTCTTCCGGCAGCAGCATCACGTGCTTGGTGTCGCCATGCGAAGCATAGGCACACGAGACCAGGTCCGCCTGCTGCGTGCGCGTAGGCATGCCCGTGGACGGGCTGCCGCGCTGCACGTCGAACAGCACGACCGGAATCTCGGCGAAGTACGCGAGGCCCAGGAACTCCTGCATCAGCGATACGCCGGGGCCGGACGTGGCCGTGAACGCGCGCGCGCCGTTCCATGCCGCGCCGATCACCATGCCGATCGATGACAGTTCATCTTCCGCCTGCAGGATCGCGTAACGCTTCTCGCCGGTGGCGCGATCCGTACGGAACCTGGTGCAGTATTTCGCGAAGGCTTCGGCCAATGACGACGACGGCGTGATCGGATACCACGCTGCCACGGTCGCGCCGCCATAGACGCAGCCCAGTGCCGCGGCGCTGTTGCCGTCGATGAAGATGCGGTCGCCGACGCGGTCGCTGCGCTTCACGCGGATGGGCAGCGGGCACTTAAAGTTGGCCAGCGCATAGTCGCGACCCATGCCGAATGCCTTGATGTTCGAATCGAGCAATGCTTCCTTGCCCTTGTACTGTTCGCCGAAGAGCTTCTCGATGACGGCGGGCTCGATGTCGAGCAGCGCCGACAGCGCGCCCAGGTAGATGACATTCTTGAAGAGCTGGCGTTGCCGCGGGTCCGAGTACGCGGCGTTGCAGATGCCGGTCAGCGGAATGCCCAGCGCGGTGACATCGTCGCGAAACTTCGACGGCGGCAGCGGCTTGGTCGAGTCGTAGAAGAGCCAGCCGCCGGCGTCGACTTCCGCGACATCCTTCTCCCACGTCTGCGGATTCATCGCCACCATCAGGTCGACCCCGCCGCGGCGACCACGCCAGCCGTCCTCGACCACGCGCACCTCGAACCACGTGGGCAAGCCCTGGATGTTGGACGGAAAGATGTTGCGCGCGGCCACCGGCACGCCCATCCGCAGGATCGCCTTGGCGAAGAGGCCGTTGGCGGATGCGGAACCCGAGCCGTTGACGTTGGCGAACTTGACGACGAAGTCGTTGGTGCGGATCGAAGTGCTCATCTGCGATTCCGCAATCCGCCGCCACGGCGACGAGTCGCGGCGCAAAATCGATCGACACGCCCTTCCGCTTCGTCCGGCAACGGTCTCCCGACTGCGCCGACTCGTACAGGAATTTCTGCATGTCCCACGCCCCCGTCGGGCAGCGCTCGGCACACAGGCCGCAATGCAGGCACACGTCCTCGTCCTTCACCATCACGCGGCCGGTCTTTAGCAGGCCGGACACATAGAGTTCCTGCGTCAGGTTGGCCGCCGGCGCCTGCAGGCGCGTGCGCAGGTCGGCTTCCTCGCCGTTGCCGGTGAAGGTGATGCAATCCATCGGGCAGATGTCGACACACGCATCGCATTCGATGCACGCCTTGTCGGCGAACACCGTCTCGACGTCGCAGTTGAGGCAGCGCTGCGCCTCGGCAAACGCGACCCGCGCGTCGAAGCCCAGTTCCACCTCCGTGCGGATGTCCTTCAGCGCGATCACCGTGTCCTTCAGCGGCACGCGGTACCGCGTGTCGCCGTGGATGGCGTTGTCGTAGCTCCACTCGTGGATGCCCATCTTCTGCGACGACAGGTTCATGTGCGGCGGCGGCCGCTGCGTGAGTGCCTTGCCCTGGCAATGGAGATCGATCGAGATCGCCGCCTCGTGGCCGTGCGCGACGGCCCAGATGATGTTCTTGGGGCCGAAGGCGGCATCGCCACCGAAGAAGATGTCGGGCCGCGACGAGGCCATCGTCATCTTATTGACCACCGGCATGCCGTGGCGGTCGAACTCGATGCCGATGTCGCGCTCGATCCACGGAAACGCATTTTCCTGGCCGATAGCCACCAGCACGTCGTCGCACGGGACATGCACGTCGGATTCGCCGGTAGGCACCAGCTGCCGCCGCCCCTGCGCATCCTTCTGCGGCGCCACCTTCTCGAAGATCACGCCGGTCAGCTTGCCGCCCTCATGCGTGAACGACTTCGGCACCATGAAGTTGAGGATCGGGATGCCCTCGTGCTGCGCGTCTTCCTTTTCCCACGGCGAGGCCTTCATTTCGTCGAAGCCGGAGCGCACGATCACCTTCACATCATCACCACCGAGGCGCCGCGACGAGCGGCAGCAGTCCATGGCCGTGTTGCCGCCGCCCAGCACGATGACCCGCCGGCCGATCTTCGTGATGTGGCCGAAGGAGACGGACGACAGCCAGTCGATGCCGATGTGGATGTTGGCGGCGGCTTCGCGCCGGCCGGGGATATCGAGGTCGCGGCCGCGCGGCGCGCCGCTGCCGATGAAGACGGCGTCCCAGTGTTCCTCGAGCAATGTGCGCAGGCTGTCGACGCGCTGGCCCGCGCGGAAGTCGAGGCCGAGGTCAAGCACGTACCCCATCTCCTCGTCGATCACCGCGTCGGGCAACCGGAACTTGGGGATCTGCGTGCGCATCATGCCGCCCGCCTTCGGGTCGCCGTCGAAGACCACGCATTCGTAGCCGAGCGGCGCGAGGTCACGCGCCACCGTCAGCGACGCCGGACCTGCGCCGACGAACGCGACGCGCTTGCCGTTCTTCGTCTTGGGACGCTGCGGCAGCCGCGGCCGGATGTCTTCCTTCAGGTCCGCGGCCACGCGCTTCAGGCGGCAGATGGCCACGGGCTCGGGCTTGGCATCGAGCTTGCGATGCTCGGGCGAGCCTTCTTCCACGCGGCCTCGCCGGCACGCGGGTTCGCAGGGTCGGTCACAGGTGCGGCCGAGGATGCCGGGAAAGACGTTGGAGTGCCAGTTGACGAGGTAAGCGTCGCCGTAGCGGCCCGCCGCGATCATCCGGATGTATTCGGGAACGGGGGTGTGGGCGGGACATGCCCACTGGCAATCGACGACCTTGTGGAAATAATCGGGGTTTGCGATGTCCGTGGGATTCAAGACCAGCGACCTCCAGATGGCGACAAGCGCCGTGCACCAACAGGTTCCCAGGCTGCAAGCGAAGTTCGTGCCGCCGCAGCCCCGGACTGCGCAGGATGCTACGCCCACACCTCGCGAAGGGAAAGCTTCCGCCCCGCCGCGCGCGCGAAATGAACGCGCAGCGTCAGCTCTTCAGCTCTTCATGTTGCAGCGCACACGTCCGGAACCCCGCAAACGGGTCGGTGCGCCCGGGCGTGTAGAAATTGCGAAAGGCCGGATGGACGAGCCGCGAGCGCGTCGCGAAGGAACCGCCGCGCAGCACCCGGTGGTCGCCGAACCACGGCGCCGAGTAGTCGGCGTAGGGGTCGGCGGCAAAGCCTGGAAAGGGCGTGAACGTGCTGGCGGTCCATTCCCAGACATTGCCAAACAGGTGGAACATCCCCTCACCTGCCGTTGCCGCCACCGGCGCGCTGCGCACGTGATCGAGGATGCCATTGACCTGCGGCGATGCATGGCGTGCCGCGAACTCCCATTCGGCCTCGGTCGGCAGCCGCCGGTTGGCGTGGCGGCACCAGGCCTCGGCCTCGAAGGCGTTGACGTGCAGCACGGGTTGCGCCGGATCGAGCGGCATCCATTGGGCGAAGCGCCGCTGCTCCCAGCCACCGGAGGCGCGGCGCCAGGTCGCGGGATGCTGCGCGCCGGTCGCCGAGCGCCAGTCCCACCCTTCCCCGGTCCACCATCCGCGGCGCGCATACCCGCCGGTGTCGACGAAGGCAGCGAACTGCCCGTTGGTGACGCAGGCCGTCGCCATCGAAAATGGCGCGACCGCGACCGGATGCGCCCATTTTTCGTTGTCGAAGACGAAGCGCGTGGCGGGTGCATCGCGCGCCGCCCCCAACTGCAGTACACCACCGGCAAAATGCATGTCGACCGGTTGCGTGGACGGTGCCGCCGGCAGGGCCGAAGCCTGCGTATACCCCGGCGGCAACGGCAGCGCGAGCGTCTGCAATGTCATCAGCAATGCTTCGACATGCATGTCCTCGTGATAGAGCGCCAGCTCGAAGAAGTAGCGCTCGCCGTCGCGCGATTGCGCCAGCGCGGCCAGCGTGTCGTCCAGCGTGGCGTCGAGCCATGCGTCGATGCCGGCGGCATCAGGGAGCGGCAGCGACCAGCGCGTCGCATGCGGCACCGTGCTCGAGTTCCACCACGCGTCGGCCGTGGCAAGCCTCGACGGCGTGCGTGCCCCCGTCGGATCGTCAGGCGCGTAGCGCCGGCACCAGAATTCCTGGAACCAGCCGATGTGACCCAGTTCCCACGCCGGCGGATTGACGCCTGGTGCGCGGGGAAACGCGCGCTGCGCGGCGTCGAGGTGCGCGTAGACCGACTTCGTATATCCTCTGGCGTCGATCAGCGCGGCCGTCAACGCGGCGGCCGAACGTGGCGGCTGATCGGCGCCGGGCCATCCCAAGCCGATCGCCCCCTGGGGGGAACGGGGCGCAGCACCGCTCGGGAGGTGCCAACCTGTCGGCTTACTGCTCGTTTCGATCATCCGCTTCCCTCATGCCCCGGACCCGCGCGCCCACCCTGCTGCTTGTCACGCCCTACCTCGCCGAAGCCAACAATGGCAACTGGCGCACGGCGGCGCGCTGGGCCCGCCTGCTGTCGCCGCACTTCCGGGTGATTGTACAAGCGGCCAGCGCACCGGTCGGACACGGTCCTGCCGCAGACGCGGTGGCGATGATCGCGCTGCATGCGCGCCGCAGCCACGCGGCCATCGCCGCCTGGCGCGCGTCGATGCCGGGACGTCCGCATGCCGTGGTCCTGACCGGCACTGACCTCTACCGCGACCGGCCCGACGGCGACCCCGACACGCTCGACTCGATCGCGCATGCGGATCAATTGATCGTGCTGCAGGACGATGCGCGAATGCAGCTGCCGCCTGCGCAACGCCGGCGCACGCGGGTCGTGTTCCAGTCCGCGCGTGCCCTGTTGCCGTGGCCGCACAAACGCGAGGACCGCCTCCATTGCGCGCTGGTCGCGCACCTGCGCGAGGAAAAGGATCCGGCCACCGCATTTGCCGCGTGGCGGATGCTGCCGCCGGCGCTTCCGGCCACGTTGACGGTGATCGGCGCGGCGCTCGATCCCGCGCTGGGGCGCGCCGCGCGCGGTCTGGCAGCCGCCGACCCGCGCGTGCAGTGGCTGGGGCCACGTGTGCATCCGTGGACGCGGCAGGCGATCAAGCGCGCCCACCTGCTGGTCGTACCGTCGCGGATGGAAGGCGGCGCCAACGTCGTCGTCGAGGCCGTCACCGCCGGCACCGCGGTGCTGGGTTCGCGGATGTCCGGTAATGTCGGCATGCTCGGCAGCGATTACCAGGGGTACTTTCCCGTCGGCGATGCCGCAGGCCTCGCGGCACTGGTCACGCGGTGCGCCACGCAGCGCGGGCTGTTGCGGCAGCTCGAAGGCCAGTGCGCCGCCCGCGCGCCGCTGTTCACGCCTCGCGCCGAGGCGGCCGCGCTGCTCGAAAGTGTCAACGCGATGCTGCACCGGAGCGGGACTAGAATGGCGTCCTGATCGCGCGTCGCGCGAAGTCCCGGCTGAAGGCAACTCCATGAACGCTCCCGACCAAGTCCCCGTCCGCCTGACCTCCTTTTCGCATGGCGGCGGCTGTGGCTGCAAGATCGCGCCGGCCGTGTTGCAGCAGATCATCGGCAAGGCCAATCCGGCGCTGCTGCCGAAGGCACTGCTGGTCGGCATCGAAACGGCCGACGACGCGGCGGTCTACCAGATCAACGAACACCAGGCGATCGTCGCCACGACGGATTTCTTCATGCCGATCGTCGACGATCCGTTCGACTTCGGCGCGATCGCGGCGACCAATGCAATCTCTGACGTGTACGCGATGGGCGGCACGCCGCTCTTCGCACTCGCGCTGGTCGGCATGCCGATCAACCAGTTGCCCGTGGAGACGATCCGTCGCGTGCTGGAAGGCGGCGAATCCATCTGCGCCAAGGCCGGCATCCCGATTGCCGGGGGTCACACGATCGACTCCGTCGAGCCGATTTACGGCCTCGTGGCCATCGGCATCGTCGATCCCGCAAACCTCAAGCGCAATGCGGGCGCGCGCGCCGGCGATGTGCTGGTGCTGGGCAAGCCGCTCGGCGTGGGCGTGTACAGCGCGGCGCTGAAGAAGGAAAAGCTGTCGCCCGAAGGCTACGCCGCGATGATCGCCAGCACCACGCAGCTCAACACGCCGGGCATTCCATTGGGCAAGCTGCCGGGCGTCCACGCGCTGACGGACGTCACCGGGTTCGGTTTGCTCGGCCATCTGCTTGAAATCTGCCGCGGTTCCGGCTTGGGGGCGTCGATCGCCTTTGCCGACCTGCCGCTGCACCCGGGCACGCTTGCGCTGGCGCGCGACGGTTACTTCACCGGGGCGTCGGGCCGCAACTGGGCCGGGTATGGCCATGACGTGACACTGGGTGCGCAGGTCGGCGAGGCCGAGCATGCGCTGCTCACCGACCC
>JANNNM010000608.1:0-1721 GCA_031398535.1 Betaproteobacteria bacterium
GTGGTGGGTCCCACCGGCGCCGGCAAGTCGACGTTGCTGGCGCTGCTGCTGCGGCACTACGCGCCGCAGCGCGGCGACATCCGCTGGGGCGAGGTGCCGCTGCAGGCCTATACGCTGGCGACGTTGCGCGATGCGATCAGCTGGGTGCCGCAGGAGGCATTCCTCTTCTCCGGCAGCGTCGCCGAGAACATCGCGCTGGCACGGCCCGACGCCACGCTGGCCGAGATCGAGGCGGTGGCGGGTCTCGCCGACCTGCACGGCGACATCCAGCGCTTCGCGCAGGGCTATCGCACGCGCGTGGGCGAACGCGGGATCACGCTTTCGGGCGGGCAACGGCAGCGCCTCGCCATCGCGCGCGCCTTGCTCGCGAATCCGCCGGTGCTGCTGCTGGACGACGCGTTGAGCGCGGTGGATACCGGCACCGAGACGCGCATCCTCGCGCACCTGCGCGAGTCGCGGGCCGGGCGCACGGCGATCATCGTCAGTCACCGGCTGTCGGCGGTCGTCGACGCCGACACGATCATCGTGCTGAAGGAAGGCCGGATCACCGAGCGGGGCACGCACGCGGAACTGCTGGCGCTGGATGGCTGGTACGCGGCGCAGTGGCGCTACCAGCAGCTTGAAGCCGCGCTGGAATCCGCATGACCGACGCTGCCGATACCCTCGTGGCCGCCGACGACGAGTCGGACCTGCGGCGCGCCAACCCGGGCGAGCGGCGGCAGGCGGTGGCGCTGCTGTGGCGCGCGGCGCGTCCCGACCGCAAGCAGGTGACCGGCGCGACGCTGTGGCTGGGCGTTGCCGGACTGCTGGACGCAGCGGGTCCCTTGTTCGGCAAGCATCTGATCGATACGTACCTGATACCGCATGTGCTCGACCTGGCGATGATGGGCTGGCTCGTCGCCGGCTACCTCGTCACCGGCGTGCTGGCGACCATCATCCGGTACTTCCAGCTGGTGCGGCTGGCCGGGCTTGCGATGCGCTCGGTGCGGCGGCTGCGTGAAAGCGTCTATGCGCATGTGCTGCGGCTGCCCATGGCGTTCTTCGACCGCGCGATCACCGGGCAGCTGATCAGCCGGGTGACCAACGACACGGAGGCGGTGAAGCAGCTCTACACGCAGGTGCTGTTCGAGGTGCTGGTCGGGTTGACGGTGCTCTTCGGCGTGATGGTGGCGATGGTGTGGCTCGACTGGCGGCTGATGCTGCTGGTGCTGCTGCTGGTGCCGGCGACGATCGGCGTCGTGTGGGGCTACCAGCGGCTGTCGGCCGTCGCAGTGGCGCGCGCGCGCGAGCTGCGCAGCGACATCAATGCGCAGATGGCCGAGGGCATGGCGGGCATGAGCGTGCTGCAGGCGCTGGGTGCGTCGGGGCGTTTTGCCGACCGCTACGCGGCGACCAACGAGTCCCACTACGTGGCGCGGATGGGCGAAGTGCGCGCCAATGCGTGGCTGCTGCGGCCCGCGCTCGATTTCCTGAGCATCCTGCTGATCGTCATCGTCGTCGCCGCCGTGGGGACGCAGCGCCTGCAGGGCGTGGAAGTGGGGCTGCTGTATGCGTTCATTGCGTACGTGGCGCGCATCGTTGAGCCGCTGATCCAGATCACGCTGCAGTTCTCGTCGCTGCAGCAATCGGTGATCGCGGCGGCGCGCGTCAACGTGCTGCTGCAGGAACCGTCCCCGGCGCGCTCGCCGCACGACGCGCGCATCGAGTCCGGGTCGGTCGAG
>JANNNM010000620.1:0-4142 GCA_031398535.1 Betaproteobacteria bacterium
GAAAAGCCATGGGATTTCCTTTCGATCAGGGCCCCGGGTCGCTGATGATGAGTTGGATGATCCCGTAGACCATCGTGTAGCCAAGCGCCACGACCGCATACACGCTGCCGAGGGTGAGGCCGTTGACCAGCTGCTGCAGGAAGATGTCCAGATGCGCCTCGGGGAATGCGGCCAACGATGCCCGGATTGTGTCGTTACGCTGCGCTCTAGGCAAGAAAAAAGGGGTCAGGGTCAAACTTGTTCAACGCGCTCACGACGGGTGCGCGACGCAATTTGACCCTGACCCCTTTTTTCCATGGGGCCCTGTTTGAACGCAAAAAATCGGCGCCCCTCGCGGGACGCCGTTTTTAGTCTTGCCTGGTACGGTGCTGTTACTTCTTCGGTGCAGCGGGTGCGGGCGGCGTGGCCGGCGCAGCAGCCGGCATCGCGGCCGCCGGTGCGGCAGCGGCGGCAGGCGCCGGTGCGGCCATCGCCATGAACTCCTGGAACGAATAGCTCTTGCCGGCTTGCACGACGCCGACCGGCACGACCTTGCCATCCTTCAGCGTGAAGATCGTGATTTCGGCGTTGTTGCGGTCGCCCTTGGCGTCGAAGCTGATGGGGCCGGTGGCGCCCTTCATGCTGATCTTCGCGAGTTCCGGCAGGTACTTGGCCGGATCCGCCGAATCAGCCTTCTGCATCGAGGCGATGATCAGGTTGGCGCCGTCGTAGGTGAACGGGGCGTATTGCTTGATCTCGCCGTACTTGGCGTTGAACGCCTTGACGAAGTCCGGGCTGGCCGCTTCGACCGGCAGGCCGGCTTGCGAGCAGACGAGGCCTTCGGCAGCTGCGCCGGCCAGCTTGGCCATTTCCGTCGTGCAGGCGCCGTCGCCGAACGCGAACACGCTCTTGATGCCCAGTTCGCGGGCCTGCTTCAGCATCGGGCCGCCGGTGGCGTCCATGCCGCCGTAGAACACGGCATCGGGTCCCTTGCCCTTCATCTTGGTCAGGATCGCCTTGAAGTCGGTGGCCTTGTCGTTGGTCTTTTCACGCGCGACGACGGTGACGCCCGACGCCTTCAGCGTCTTCTCGACTTCGTTGGCCAGGCCTTCGCCGTAGGCGGTGGCGTCGTCGGCGATGGCGACCTTCTTCAGCTTCATGCCCGCCAGGTATTGCGCGACGGCCGGACCTTGCTGGTCGTCACGACCCACGGTACGGAACACGACCTTGAAGCCCTGTTCCGTCAGCTTGGGGTTGGTGGCCGAGCCGGAGATGACCGGGATGCCGGCCTGGTTGTAGACAGCCGAGGCGGGGATCGTGACGCCGGAATTGAGGTGACCGACGACGCCCGCGACCTTCGCGTCCGCGAACTTCTGGGCGATCGTGGGGCCGAGCTTCGGATCGGCCTGGTCATCTTCGGCCATCAGTTCGAACTTGACCTTCTTGCCGCCGAGCTTGATGCCCTTGGCGTTGGCTTCGTCGAGCGCCAGACGCACGCCATTTTCGTTGTCCTTGCCGAGGTGGGCGATGCCGCCCGTCAGCGGGCCGGCATGGCCGATCTTGACGACAACCACTTCTTCAACGGGCGCGGCGGCCTTGGGGGCTTCGGCTTTCTTCGGCTCTTCCTTGCTGCAACCGTAAAACGAGACGAGCGCGGCCGCGACGAGCGTCAAGCCGAGCTTTTTGGACATGTTCATTGGGTGCTCTCCAGATGCGGAATAGGGGTGGAACGGGTTGAACGAGGGAAACAGAATATTATGTCCCGGGCTGGTGGGGGTGTCAATTTGGCATGGCCCTGCCCGGGCGGGCGCGGTTCCCGGCAGCAGTCCGTCGCCCCCAACCGCACTTCGTCGCGCCGGGTTGCCCGAACGCCCGTACGGCATGGACAATAGCGGTCTTGAGTGCACCCGGGGGGTGCACGTGAATCCAATTACGACGATCGCCGCATCCAAACAGGGTGCATCGCGACAGCAAAGGCACCGCCGTAGCCGATCGTTCCGGCGGGTGCCGACTTGGGAGAGGTCATGGGAGTTCGATTCACGATGCGGCGAGTGGTCGTCGCGCTGGTGGTATTGGCGTTGCTGGCGGGGATTGCGGCTGCGATCGCGTCGCGGATGGCCAAGAAGGCCGCCGAAGGCAAGGAGAAGGATCAGCCGCCCGTCACGCTCGAGTTCGCGCCCGGTGACCTTGCCGTGGTCGAGACCCGCGCGCTGCCGCGGTGGCTCGCCGTGTCCGGGACGATGCTCCCGGTGCGCCAGGCCACCGTCAAGTCCAAGGTCTCCGGCGAAGTTCGCCAGATCACCGTCCGCGAAGGCGAGGCCGTCACGGCCGGCCAGGTGCTGGTCAAGGTCGACACGACCGATCTCGAGTCGAAGCTGATCGAGCGCCAGGGGCAGCTCGAATCGAGCCGCGCGCAACTCGCGATGGCGGAAAAGAACCTGAGCAACAACCAGAAGCTGCTGAAGCAAAACTTCATCTCGCAGAACGCGTTCGACAACTCCGAGTCGAACATGAATGTCACGCTCGGCAGCGTCAAGTCCGCCGAGGCCCAGGTGCGGATCGCGCAGAATGCATTGAAGGACGCCGTGGCCACGGCGCCGTTGACGGGCATCGTGGCCAAGCGCCATGTGCAGCCGGGCGAGAAGGTGGCCTTCGATGCGCCGCTCGTCACCGTGGTGGACCTGAAGGACATGGAACTGCAGGCACTGATCCCGGCCATCGACATCCCGGAGATCAAGCCCGGCATGACGGCCACGCTGCAGGTCGACGGCTTCGGCGAGCGCAAGTTCACCGGCCGCATCGACCGCATCTCGCCGTCGACCGAGGCCGGCACCCGCGCCATCCTCGTCTATGTCGGCATCCCCAACGCCGACGCGGCGCTGCGCGGCGGCATGTTCGCCACGGGCCGCGTCGCGCTGTCCGCCGGCGAGCCGGTGGCGTCGTTGCCCGCGTCCGCCGTGCGCAACGAAGGCGGCCAGACCTTCGTGTGGGCGATCGAGGACGGCAAGCTCGTCAAGCGCGCGGTGGCCGTCGGCCGCCGCGACGAGGAAACGGGTCGCGTTGAATTGAAGTCCGCGCTGCCGGGCACGCTGAAGGTGCTCACGGCGCGCTTCGAGAACCTGAAGGAAGGGGCGCCCGCGCTCGTCAAGTCCTCGGTGATCTCCGCACCCCGCCAGGGCTGACCGTCATGTGGATGACGCGTGTAGCCATCAACAATCCGGTCTTCGCCACGATGGTGATGGTGGCGATCTGCGTGCTCGGCATGTTCTCGTACGCGCGGCTGCCGGTCGAGCAGATGCCGGAGGTGACGCTGCCGTTCCTCGTCATCCAGACGCAATACCCGGGCGCCTCGCCTGAACAGATCGAGGCCGACATCACGAAGCCGGTGGAGAACGCCGTCAACGGCGCCGCCGGCGTGAAGCTCGTGCGTTCGCTGTCGCTCGAGGGCCTGTCGTCGGTGTTCGTCGAGTTCCGCCTCGATACCGACATGATCCGCGCGATGCAGGACGTGCGCGACAAGGTCGCCGCCGTGCGGCCGTCTTTCCCGCGCGACGCGCGGGAGCCGCTGATCCTGCGCGCCGACAATGAAAATCAGGAGCCGGTGGTGTCGCTGGCCGTGATGTCGAAGGGCATGTCGCTGCGCGAGCTCACGTCGCTGACCGACCAGACGATCGTCAAAGGGCTTGAAAACGTACCCGGCGTGGCGCGCATCGACGTCAACGGCAAGGTGACGCGGCAGATCCTGATCCAGATCAAGCCCAACGCACTGAATGCGCTGGGCCTCGGCATCGACCAGGTGATGAACGCCATCCGCACGTCCAACCAGGACATGCCGGCCGGCCGCCTCTCGCGCGGGCAGAGCGACACCATCGTGCGGATCGAAGGGAAGATCAAGGATCCCGCGCAGTTCGGGCGGATCATCGTCGCGCAGCAGGGCGCCGGCCCGGTGTACCTGGCGCAGGTGGCCGACGTGATCGACGGCGAGAAGGAAGAGACGTCGCTCGCGCGCATCAACGGCCAGCGATCCATCACCATCGACGTGCTGAAGGCGCAGGACGCCAACATCGTCGAGACGGGCCGCGGGCTCGTGGCCGCGGTGTCGGCACTGCAGAAGCGCCTGCCGAAGGATGTCGAGCTCTCGGTCGTGTTCAATTCCGCCGACT
>JANNNM010000746.1:0-5546 GCA_031398535.1 Betaproteobacteria bacterium
CGTTCGGCGTCGCGGAGGACCGGGGCCATCGATGCGGTGTCGTCGGTGGCCCAGCCGCGACTCAAGGTCAACATCAACAGGTTATCGGTGTAGGTGGAATGGATGCCCCACTTCTGGTGCGGCGTGATGAAGTTGAGCAGGATCTCCGGGTTTCCGTTGGAGCGGATGTTGTGGATTCCCGCCGTGGTCTTCAGGTCCACCGGCGGACGGTAGCTGGCGAGACCCTCGCCGAACGCGCGCATCCACGGATGATCCTGGTAGAACTGCTGGCGGCCGGTCAACGTGCGCCATGGAATCAGCTCGTGCACGTTGGTGTAGCCGGCGTTGTAGGAGACGGTCTCGCTTTCGATGCCGCTCCACGTGGGCGAGCTGATGATCTTGCGCGGCTGCGCCTGGATGTCGCGGAAGCGGATCTTCTCGTCCTCGCGGTGCAACGCGAGGTGGACGTGATCGCGGCCGGTCTGCTTGCCCAGCGCCTGCCACGCCTTCACCGCCACGTGTCCGTTGGTCTCGGGGGCCAGTTGCAGCACCACTTCGCAGGCGTCGATGTCGGATTCGATGCGGGGCATGCCCTTCGTGGGGCCGTCGGCAAGCACGACACCGTTCAACTCGCCTAGCTGCTTGACCTCCGCCTGCGTGTTCCACGCGATGCCCTTGCCGCCGTTGCCCACCTTGTTCATCAAGGGTCCCAGCGCGGTGAAGCGCTTGAACACGTTCGGATAGTCGCGCTCGACCACCACCATCTGCGGCGCGGTCTTGCCGGGGATCAATTCGCAATCGCCGCGCTTCCAGTCCTGGACGTCGAAGGGCTGGCCCAGTTCGCCCGGACTGTCATGCATCAGCGGTACCAGCACCAGTTCCTTCTCGAGGCCCAGGTGGCCGACGCACACTTCGCTGAACTTCTTCGCGAAGCCCTTGTAGATGTCCCAGTCGCTGCGCGCCTGCCATGCCGGGTCCACGGCGGTGGACAGCGGATGGATGAACGGATGCATGTCGCTCGTGTTGAGGTCGTTCTTCTCGTACCAGGTGGCCGTGGGCAGCACGATATCCGAGTAGAGGCACGTGGTGCTCATCCGGAAGTCGAGCGTCACCAAGAGGTCGAGCTTGCCTTCGGGCGCCTCGTCATGCCAGACCACCTCGGTGGGCTTCGCCTCCTGCGGTCCCAGGTCCTTGCCCTGGACGCCATTGCTGGTGCCGAGCAGGTGTTTGAGAAAGTATTCATGTCCCTTCCCGCTTGAGCCGAGCAGGTTCGAACGCCAGACGAACATGTTGCGCGGCCAGTTGCTCTTGTGGTCGGGATCGGTGCAGCTCATCCTGAGCGACCCGTCCTTGAGGCTGCGCACCGCGTAGTCCTTGGGGTCCAATCCGGCCACCTGCGCGTCGCGCACCACCTGCAGCGGATTGGTCTGCAGCTGTGGAGCGGAAGGAAGCCAGCCCATCCTCTCGGCACGAACGTTGTAGTCGATCATGCTGCCGGCGTAGAGCTTGGGATCGACCAGCGGCGACAGCACCTCCTCCATGCCCAGCTTCTCGTAGCGCCACTGGTCGGTGTGCGCGTAGAAGAAGCTGGTGGAATTCATCTGCCGCGGCGGCCGGATCCAGTCGAGCGCAAAGGCCAGCGGCGTCCAGCCGGTCTGCGGCCGCAGCTTCTCCTGGCCGACGTAATGCGCCCAGCCACCGCCACTCTTGCCGATGCAACCGCACAGCATCAGCATGTTGATGACGCCGCGGTAGTTCATGTCGCTGTGATACCAGTGGTTCATCGCCGCGCCGATGATCACCATCGACCTGCCCTGCGTCTTGTCGGCGTTGTCGGCAAACTGCCGCGCGACCGTGATGATCTGCTCCCGCGGCACGCCGGTGATGCCCTCCTGCCATGCCGGCGTGTAGGGCACGTCATCGTCGTAGTTGGCGGCGCAGTTTTCTCCGGGGACGCCGCGACCGACGCCGTACTGCGCCATCTGCAGGTCGAATACCGTGGCCACAACGGCATGCCGCTCCTCGCCCGCCTTGCCCAGCGCAATGCGCTGCACCGGCACGCCGCGCACCAGCACGTCGCTCTGCGTGTTGCCCGCGAAGTGCGGACCTACCACGCCACCGAAGTACGGAAATCCCACCAGCGCCACCGAGGCGCCCTCCTGCGCGCCCTCCAGCGACGACAGCTTCAGTTTGACCTCGTGGCCATGCCGCGCCTCCTTGGCCTCGAGATTCCACTGGCCTGCGTCGGCGCGGCCATCAGGCCCCCAGCGGAAGCCGATGGCACCGTGGGGCAGCACCACCTTGCCGTCCTGGTCGAACGCCACGGTCTTCCATTCCGGGTTGTTCGCCGCGCCCAGCTTGCCGTTGAAGTCGGAAGCCCGAACGTACCGGTCGGGGACCATCACCGTGCGGCCGTCGGCCAACGTGTGCGCCTTCAGCATCACCAGCATCGGCAGATCGGTATAGCGGCGGGCGTAGTCGTCGAAGTAGGTCGACCGCTTGTCGACGTAGAACTCCTTCAGGATCACGTGCCCCATGGCCATCGCAACGGCGGCATCGGTACCCTGCTTCGGATGCATCCACAGGTCGGCCAGCTTGGCGACTTCGGAATAGTCCGGCGTCACCGCGACGGTCTTCGCGCCCTTGTAGCGGACCTCGGTGAAGAAGTGGGCGTCGGGCGTGCGTGTCTGCGGCACGTTGGAGCCCCACGCGATGATGAAGGTCGAGTTGTACCAGTCGGCGGATTCCGGCACGTCGGTTTGCTCGCCCCATATCTGCGGGCTGGCGGGCGGCAGGTCGCAATACCAGTCGTAGAAGCTCATGCAGACGCCGCCGATGAGGCTCAGGTAGCGGCTGCCGGCGGCATAGCTCACCATCGACATGGCCGGGATCGGCGAGAACCCGATCACCCGGTCGGGCCCGTGCGTCTTGATCGTATAGACGTTGGCGGCCGCGATGATCTCGTTGACCTCGGCCCAGCCGGAGCGGACGAAGCCGCCCAGCCCGCGGATCTTCTGGTAATCACGGCGCTTGGCGTCGTTCTCGACGATCGACGCCCATGCGCCGACCGGATCGTGCTGCTGCCGAGCCTCGCGCCAGAGCTTGAGGAGGCGTCCGCGCACCATCGGATGCTTGACCCGGTTGGCGCTGTACAGGTACCAGCTGTACGACGCCCCGCGCGCGCAACCGCGCGGCTCGTGATTGGGCATGTCCCAGCGCGTGCGTGGGTAATCGGTCTGCTGCGTCTCCCACGTCACGATGCCGCCCTTGACGTAGATCTTCCACGAGCACGAGCCGGTGCAGTTGACGCCATGCGTGGAGCGCACGATCTTGTCGTGCGCCCAGCGATTGCGGTAGGCGTCTTCCCATGTCCGGTCCTCGCCCGTCACCACGCCATGGGCGTTGGCGAAGGATTCCCTGGGCGTCGCGAAGAAGTTCAGGCGATCGAGAAAATGGCTCATGCGGGGCTCTCTGACGGAGTGAAGGGGCGGCGGCTCAGGGGTTCTTCACGTACGCGTTGCGGCGAAGGTAGAACCACCAGTTCAGGATCAGGCACAGCGCGTAGAAGATCGCGAACCCGTACATCGCGTATTGCGGCGTGCCCGCCTTGATCTGGTTGCCGATGACGACCGGTGCGATGAAGGCGCCGTAGGCGGCGATGGCCGAGGTCCAGCCGAGCACCGGGCCGGCCTGCGTGCGGTCGAAGATCACGCCGATGGTGCGGAACGTCGAGCCGTTGCCGATGCCCGTCGCGAAGAACAGCACGATGAACAGACCGAGGAAGGCCGGGAAGTACTGCTCGGGGGTCGCCGAGGCGTAGGCCTGCATCATCACGTAGCCCACTGCCGTCGAGGCGACCACCATCACTGCGGAGATCACCTGGGTGACGATCGAGCCGCCGAGCTTGTCGGCGATCCAGCCGCCGACCGGCCGGATCGCCGCCCCGACGAAGGGCCCGATCCATGCATAGGTCAGTGCGGACGGCGCGTTGGGATTCTTCAGCGTGTGCTGCAGCACGCCGCTGGCGTCGGGCACGTGGCTGATGCCGAAGATCACCGTGATTGCCAGCGGCAGCGCCATCGAGAAGCCGATGAACGAGCCGAAGGTGACGATGTAGAGCGCGGTCATGGCCCAGGTGTGCTTGTTGCTGAAGATCGCGAACTGTTTCGCCACGCCCTCCTTCATCTCCCCGAAGGCCGCGAACTTCATCACCAGCAGCGCCAGGATCACGTCCAGCGGGATGGCCACCCACATGCTCAGCACGCCGAGGCCCGTGGGCTTCGGCAGGTACAGGTAGAGCATGAAGATGGCGGGCACGAATGCGAGCGTGTAGAGGTAGGTGATCTTGGCGAACGCCACCAGCGGATTGCCGGTGGCCGGCGACACCGTCTTCAGGTTGTTCATGCCGAACCAGCAGAGGATCGCGAGCGGCACCAGCGAGAGCACCCAGGCAAAGCCGGCGTTCTGGATCCATGTGGGCGTGCCCGCGACGATCTTGCCGAAGATCCAGCCGCTGTCCTTGACCAGCGTCATCGGCTCGCCGCCCCACGCGCCCAGCAGGCCGACGGTCATCACCAGCGGAATGACGACCTGCATCGTCGTCACGCCGAAGTTGCCCAGTCCCGCGTTGAGGCCCAGCGCCGTACCCTGCAGCCGCTTCGGAAAGAACGTGCTGATGTTCGACATCGAACTCGCGAAATTGCCGCCGCCCACGCCGGACCACAGCGCCATCAGCTGGAACGCCCACAGCGGCCAGTCCTTGTGCTGCAGGACGATGCCGGTGCCGATGGCGGGTGCCAGCAGCATGGCGGTGGTCAGGAAGATCGTGTTGCGGCCACCGGCCAGCCGGACCAGGAACGACGCCGGAATGCGCATCGTGGCGCCGGAGATCCCGGCAATGGCGGTCAGCGTGAAGAGCTCCGCCTGCGTGAACGGAAACCCCAGGTTCAGCATCTGCACGGTGATGATGCCCCACATCCCCCAGACGGCGAAGCCGCACAGCAGCGCCGGCACCGAGATCCAGAGGTTGCGGTAGGCGACGCGGCTGCCGGTCGTCGCCCAGAACGCCTCGTCTTCCGGGCGCCAGTCGACGATGTCGGCGCGGCCGCCGGCGGTGGGGGTTGCGGCAGGAATGCTGGCGTTCATGGCGTGTCCTTGCGGGTGGGGGTCGCGATCAGCCGCGGAGGTGGAACGGCTTGGCATTCCTGCCCATCAGTTCCGCGCCGCGCACTTCGGTCCAGTACATCCAGATGAGCGAGACCCAGACAACGCCGTACATCAGCATGAAGGCACTGGAGCGGATGCCCGTCAGGTCCATCAGCGCGCCGAACATGATCGGCAGCACGAAGCCGCCGAGTCCGCCGGCGAGCCCGACGACGCCGGAGATGACGCCGATGTTGTCGGGGTAGTCGTCGGAGATGTACTTGAACACCGACGCCTTGCCGAAGGCCCACGCAATGCCCAGGATGAAGATCAGCAGCGTGAACACCCAGACGTTCAGCCCGACATGGAAGGTCTTCGGACCGTCGATGGTCAGGACCGTGAAGTCCGTCTGCGGATAGGACAGG
>JANNNM010000764.1:0-6445 GCA_031398535.1 Betaproteobacteria bacterium
ATCAAGCGCGCACTCGACCCGCTCAACATCATGAATCCGGGCAAGACGGTGCCGCTCTGACGATGGTTACGATCTACGTCGGCAACAAGAATTATTCGTCGTGGTCGCTGCGCGGCTGGCTGGCGGTCAAGCTGGCCGGCGTGCCGATGCGCGAAGTGCACGTTGGCCTGAAGGGCGTGTTCAATCCCGACAACCTCGCGTTCTCGCCCACTGCGCTGGTGCCGGCGTTGCATGACGGCGAGGTCGTGGTCTGGGATTCGCTGGCCATCGGCGAGTATCTCGCCGAGCGGCATCCGGGCATGTGGCCCGAAGATCCCGTCGCGCGCGCCTGGGCACGCTCGGCGGCCTGCGAAATGCATTCCGGCTTTTCGGCGATGCGCAATGCGATGGCGATGTGCATCCGCGAACGCCTCGATGTGCGCCCGTGGTCGGATGCCACCACCGCCAACATCGAGCGCATCGAGAGCCTGTGGACGGAAGGGCGCATGCGCTTCGGCGCCGGCGGCGCGTTCCTGTGCGGCAAGTTCAGCCTGGTCGACGTGTTCTATGCGCCCGTCGCGTTCCGCTTCCAGACCTACATGGTGAAGCCGCGCGGGGTCGCCGGGGACTATCTCGCCGCGCTGCTGGCGCACCCGTTCGTGCGCGAATGGGAGGTCGCCGCGATGGCGGAGACGGAGATCATCGACGCCGACGAGCCGCGGCTCCTTTACCGCGATGCGCTCGCGTCCGTCGTGCGTCCGTGATGGACCCGGCGCTCGAGGCTCTCGAAGCGCGCGTGCGTGGCGCGGCCGCCACGGGCACCGCGCTGCGGATCCGCGGCGGCGGCACCAAGGATTTCTACGGTGGCGCGCTCACCGGCGAGGTGATCGACACCACCTCCTATGCGGGCATCATCGACTATGAGCCGACGGAACTGGTGCTGACGGCGCGCGCCGGCACGTCGCTGGCGGCCATCGAAAGCGCGATGCGCGCGCGGGGCCAGATGCTGGCCTTCGAGCCTCCGCATTTCGGTGACGGCGGCACGCTGGGCGGCGCAGTGGCAGCGGGACTCTCCGGTCCGCGCCGCGCGTACGCCGGCGCGGTGCGCGACCTGATCCTCGGCGTGCGGGTGCTGGATGGCACGGGGGCGGATCTGCAGTTTGGCGGCCGCGTGATGAAGAACGTCGCGGGCTTCGATGTGTCGCGTCTGATGACCGGCGCCCTCGGGACGCTTGGCATCGTCACCGAAGTGTCGCTGAAGTGCCTGCCATTGCCGCCGGCTGAAACGACGTTGACGCTGGAATGCGCGGCGGATCACGCGATCCGCATGGTCAACGAGTGGGGCGGGCAGCCCCTGCCGTTGTCGGCCACGTGCTATCACCACGGCCGGCTGCGGGTGCGGTTGTCGGGCGCGCAGCCCGCCGTGACCGCTGCCGTTGCAAAGATCGGCGGCGAGGTGCTGGCCGATGCCGACGCCTACTGGACCAGCGTGCGCGATCACCGGCATCTCTACTTCACCGGGTCGCGGGCGGCGGGCGTGCCGCTGTGGCGGTTGTCGGTCAAGTCGACGGCGCCGTTCTCCGATCTGGGCGGCGAACAGCTGATCGAGTGGGGCGGCGCGCTGCGCTGGCTCGCGGCGGGTGAACGCACCGATGCGCAGAAGGTGCGCGCGTGGGCGAAGACCCATGGCGGGCACGCCACGCTCTTCCGCAGCGAGGAAAAGTCGGGCGATGTGTTCGCGCCGCTGTCCGAGGCGATGCTGTCACTGCATCGTCACCTGAAATCGGTGTTCGATCCGCACGGCATCCTGAATCGCGGCCGGATGCTCGACGCGTTCTAGCATCCGGCGAAGACCCCATGCAGACCAACCTGTCCCCCGAATACCGCGACACGCGCGAAGGCCGCGAGGCGGATGCGAT
The DNA here is from genome assembly GCA_031398535.1 of Betaproteobacteria bacterium. Taxonomy (GTDB): domain Bacteria; phylum Pseudomonadota; class Gammaproteobacteria; order Burkholderiales; family Casimicrobiaceae; genus VBCG01. The sequence goes on from JANNNM010000764.1 coordinate 1,899, forward strand.
CCTGCGCGCGTGCGTGCACTGCGGCTTCTGTACCGCCACGTGCCCGACCTATCAATTGCTGGGCGATGAGCTCGACGGCCCGCGCGGGCGCATCTACCTCATCAAGGAAGTGCTCGAAGGCGCGCCGGTCACCGCCAAGACGCAACTGCATCTCGATCGCTGCCTCACGTGCCGCGCCTGCGAGACCACGTGCCCCTCGGGCGTGCAGTACGGGCGGCTGATCGACATCGGGCGGACCCTGGTCGATGCGAAGGTGGGCCGCACGCCGGGCGCTGCCGCCGAACGCTGGACGCTGCGGCGCGGATTGTTGTCCAAGACGCTGTTCGGCACGGCGCTGACGATGGGCCGGATGGTGAAGGGCCTGCTGCCACGCGAGCTGGGCGACCGCATTCCGGCAGGCGGGCGTGCCGGCGAGTGGCCGGCGCCGCGCCATGCACGGAAGATGATCATCATGGAAGGCTGCGTGCAGCCGGCGTTGAAGCCCGGCATCGATGCAGCGGCGGCCCGCGTGTTCGACCGGATCGGCATCTCGGCGCTGCGCATTGACGGAGGCGGCGGCTGTTGCGGCGCGCTGTCGCATCACCTGTCGGCGGAAGACGAGGCGCGTGCGATCGTCCGCCGCAACATCGATGCGTGGTGGCCGCATGTGCACCACGGCCTCGAGGCCATCGTCGTCACGGCCAGCGGCTGTGGCGTCATGGTCAAGGACTACGGCCACTTCCTCGCGCACGATGCGGCGTACGCCGCCAAGGCCAAGAAGATTGCGGAGCTGGCGCGCGACCCGATCGAGATCGTCACGGCGGAGTGGCGGAAGATCGCGCCGCTGATCGCAATGGACCAGGGTCCCGAGCGCATTTCCTTTCATCCGCCCTGCACGTTGCAGCACGGGATGCGCATCCGCGGCCAGGTGGAGGAAATTTTGCTGGCCATCGGCCATTCATTGATGCCGGTGGCCGACACGCACCTCTGCTGCGGTTCCGCCGGCACCTACTCGGTGCTGCAGCCGGTGCTGGCCAACCAACTGAAGGCGAACAAGCTGCGCGCGCTCGAGGCGATGCGGCCGGAAGTGATCGTCACCGCCAATATCGGCTGCATGACGCATCTTGAGTCCGGCACGCGCACGCCTGTCAAGCACTGGATCGAACTGCTCGATCGCCGGATGATCACGTCCAGCCGGTCGGCGGCGCGCAGTGCAACCCCGGTTCATGACTGAACTGGCGCCGCGGCCGCGGTCGGCCTATCCCCACTTTCTCGCGATCCCCACGCGCTGGATGGACAACGACGCCTATGGTCATGTCAACAACGTCACGTACTACTCGTACTTCGACACGGCGGTGAACACGCACCTGATCCACGCGGGAGGCCTGGCACCCGAGCGCGATGCGGTGGTGGGCTACGTGGTCGAGTCCGCGTGCCGGTTTCATCTTCCCCTGTCGTTTCCGCAGGAGATCGATGCAGGACTGGCGGTAGCCAAGGTGGGGACCAGTTCGGTCACGTATGTGATCGGCCTCTTCGCCGCGGGTTCGCCCGATGCTGCCGCCACCGGCCACTTCGTCCACGTGTGGGTCGACCGGGCCACGCAGCGGCCGGTACCGGTGCCGGCGCCGATTCGCGCGGCGCTGGACCCGTTGCTCGTGCGCTGAGTCGACCGCGTCCATGCCCCGGATCTTCGTACTGGTTCCCGCTGCCGGCAGCGGTTCGCGCTTCGGTGCGGCCACGCCGAAGCAATATGCGATGCTCGAGGGCGTGCCGGTGCTTGCGCGCACGCTGGCGCGATTGCACGCGGGCCTCGACCCCGCCGCGATGTTCGTGGCGGTCGCCGCCGAGGATCGCGAGTTCGATCGGATGGGCCCCAAACCCGCCGGCACGTCGGCGCTGCGTTGTGGGGGCGAGACGCGCGCCCTTACCGTCGCCAATGCACTCGCGGCCATGGCGCCCGAGTGCGCCGATGACGACTGGATCCTCGTGCACGATGCCGCGCGGCCCTGCGTGCCGCGCGATGCGTTGGTGCGTCTCGTCGAGCACCTGCGTGACGACCCGATTGGCGGCCTGCTGGCCATTCCGGTGGCGGACACGTTGAAGCGCAGCGACCGCGACGCCGACGCGCCCCGCGTGATCGCGACGGAACCTCGTGCGCACCTGTGGCTCGCCCAGACGCCGCAGATGTTTCGCTGTGGCGTCCTGCGCCGGGCGATCGCCGCGCCGTCGGCCGCCATCTGCACCGACGAAGCCCAGGCGGTGGAAGCGCTGGGTGAGAAGCCGCAGCTGATTCTCGGCAGCCCCGAGAACCTGAAGATCACCTATCCGGCCGATCTCATCCTGGCGGCGGCAATCCTGTCGGCGCAGCGGTCCGGGCAGCATGCGCCATGACGATGCGGATCGGCACCGGCTACGACGTGCATGCGCTGGTCGCCGATCGGCCATTGATCATCGGCGGCGTCACGATTCCACATCCACTTGGGCTGGCGGGACACTCCGACGCCGACGTGCTGCTCCATGCGATTGCGGATGCATTGCTGGGCGCGTTGGCGCTGGGCGACCTTGGTGCCCATTTCCCCGATTCCGATCCGCGCTACAAGGGCGCGGACAGTCGCGCGCTGTTGCGCCACGTCGCGGCGCTGGTCGGGCATCTTGGCTGGCAGGTGGGCAATGTCGATTCGACGGTGATCGCACAGGCGCCGCGGCTTGCTCCGCATGTGGACGCGATGCGCGACCACATCGCGGCAGACCTGGGGGTCGATCGCGCGCAGGTTTCGGTGAAGGCGACGACCACCGAGCGGCTGGGCTTCGCGGGACGCGAGGAAGGCATCGCGGCCGAAGCGGTGGTGCTGCTGCAGCGAATTCCCGGCAGGCAACCCTAGGCGGGCGGCAACGGCAGCGTCACGCGCGCGACCGTCCCGCCGCCGTCGCGCGGCACGAGATCGAAGTCGCCGCCGTGCAGTCGTGCGATGCGTTCGACAATGGCAAGGCCCAACCCTGCGCCGGCCGCGCCGTCGGTACGCGCGCGTGCTTCGGATGCGCGCGTGAACGGTTGCTTCAACCGCTCGACATCGGCGGGCGCGATGCCCGGCCCGCGGTCGGCGACCGCCAGGATCACGTTGGATCCGTCGCGCAGCGTGCTCACCTCCACCGGCGGCGCGCCATAGGCGAGCGCATTGTCGATCAGGTTGGCGACCAGCCGCGAGATGGCGGTGGGTTTCAACGGCAGCCGCGGCGTGCCCCCGGCAGCAAAAGCGACCGTGGCGCCATTGGCCACGTAGCGGTCGACGCTGGCGCGCACGATCGCATCGAGATCGGCGGGTTCGAAGGCGGTCGCCGATTCGCTGCGCGCGAAGTCGAGGAACTGGCCGATGATGCGATCCATCTCGACAATGTCCGCCACCATGCCGGCGCGCGTGGATTCGTCACGCGTACCCATCTCGACGCCCAGACGCAGCCGCGCCAGCGGCGTGCGCAGGTCGTGCGAGACGCCGGCCAGCAACAGCGCGCGGTCCTGTTCGATCTGCCGCAGGCTGGCGGTCATCGCATTGAAGCCGCGATTGACCGCCGCGATCTCGGAGGGCCCCGACTCGGGCAGCGGTGGCGGGGTCTCGCCGCGACCGACGCGCCCGGCCGCGGCTGCCAGTTCACGCAACGGCCGGGCGAGGTAGCGGGCGAACACGAATGCCGCCACGAGCAGGAAGGCCAGCACGATCAGCATCCAGGTCAGCGCACGCGTCGGCAATTCGTCGGCCGGCGGTCGCGGCGGCACCGGCACGCCGACCCAGTAGTTGGATCCGCCCGCGGTGACGCGCACCAGCAGCATTTGCAATCGCGGCGCGAAGCGGATCTCGGTTTCCGGCCCCAGGTGTTCGCGCAGCCGCTCGGCCAGGTCGCGCATCAACGGGCCACCCTGCGGCGATTGCCCGAGGCGCGGACGCTCACTCTCCGGGATCACCCGCACGCCGAATTCGCGGCCGATGCGGGCCAGCGTTTCACGGCGCTCCGGACCATCCGCCCCTTCGAGCGCGCTGCGGATGGCCTGCAGTTGCGTGAGCTTGGTCTCGCTCAGCTGCCGGTTGATGAGGTTGGCGCGCTCCGCGCGGAACAGCAGTGCGTTGGTCAGCGCCGACAGCGCCACCACGGCGACGAGCAGGAGAACCAGCCGCCCGAAGAGCGACCGGGGCAGGAGCCTCACGCCGGATCGCGGCCTGCGGTGGCCTCGGGCACTGCAGCCGTGTCGGGGACGTAAACATAACCGAAGCCCCATACCGTCTGGATGAAGCGCGGATTGGCGGGATCGGGCTCGAGCAACTTGCGCAGCCGCGAAACCTGCACGTCGATGGCGCGATCGAACACTTCGTGGTCGCGTCCCCGCGCCAGCATCATCAGCTTCTCGCGCGCCAGCGGTTGCCGTGGATGCTGCACGAACACGCGCAGCAGCGAGAATTCGCCGGTGGTCAACGTGATGGAGCGCTCGCCGTCAATCAGCGTGCGCGCGGCAAGGTCGAGCATGTACGGCCCGCACGCCACCGTGCCCTCATCGGACGGCGTACCCGCCGTCGGCC
>JANNNM010000469.1:0-6668 GCA_031398535.1 Betaproteobacteria bacterium
GTTGCCGTGCCCGTGGCCGGAGTGACCACGGCGGGCACCTCGTTGCCGCCGGACAACTCCACTTTCTGGCCCCCCATCATCGGGTTCATTGACGCACAGCTCGCGAGAATCGCCACCATACCGGCCGCCGCCAGCGCCACACCCCACTTCGATTCAATCATGTTCATCGATTCCTCCGTTGTCTCGATTGTGACCATCGCGCCGCACCGGTAGCAAGACACCGCGGCACCGAAGAACAGTACACCCAGGGCTGCATGAGCGCGGCTTGACACCGTGATGGGCACTGGCCTTTCCGGTGCCGCCAGATCCACTTGGTCGCAACTGCGGTCCGCTACGCCTCTCTGCAGCACTGCACGGTGAAGTCGCTGACGCGTGCCACGCTTGCCGTGACCGGCAGTTCCGCCAAGCGCATGCTCATGGAGCGCATTGCGCTCGAAAGCAAACGACTTCTCGTTCATACCGACTTGACGATCGAAACCATCGCAGATGAACTCGGCTTCGACGAAGCGACCAATTTCGTGAAATTTTTCCGGCGCAGGGCCGGCACCTCCCCCGGAGGGTTCCGGCAACGGCAGGCGACTACCCGCTGACGTTGCGACTATCATGATCCTTTGCCACCCGTCCCTCACCCACCCCATGTCCAGACTCTTCCGTGTCGCCCTTGCATTACTGGCCACCGTTGCGTTCACTGCGCAAGCGCAGGAGTGGCCCTCCAAACCGGTAAAGCTGATCGTGGCGTACCCGCCCGGCGGCGCCGTCGACAACGTCGGTCGACTCCTTGCGGAAAAGCTCTCCACGTCGCTGGGACAACCGGTGATCATCGAGAACAAGGCCGGCGCCGGCGGCCTGATCGGCGCCGACGCCGTGGCCAGGAGCGCCCCCGATGGCTACACCTTTGTCCTGGGCACCGTCAGCAGCCATGCGATCGCACCCTCCGTCTACAAGAAGATGCCGTATGACCCCGTCGCCGATTTCGCGCCGATCTCGCTGGTGGCGCTGACACCCTACTTCATCACCGTCAATCCGGCGGTGCCGGCGAAGACGCTGGCCGAGCTGATTGCGTATGCCAAGGCCAATCCCGACAAGCTCAATTTCGGATCCTCGGGAAACGGCACCACGCCGCATCTTGCCGGCGAGCTGTTCAACACGATGGCCGGCGTGAAGATCAACCACGTGCCCTATAAGGGCAGCGCACCGATGGTCACCGACCTGCTGGGCAACCAGGTGCAGGTGGCCTTCGACAACACGGTGATCCCCAACGTCAAGGCCGGCAAGTTGCGCGCCCTCGCTGCCACCGGCTCGACGCGACTGGCCGCGATGCCCGACGTGCCCACCGCCGCCGAAGCCGGCTTGCCGGGCTACGAGGCCGTGGGCTGGATGGGCGTCTACGGCCCGAAAGGCACGCCGCCGGCGATCGCGAACAAGCTGGCCGCGGAAATCGCGAAGGCGATGGCATTGCCGGACGTGCGCGAGAAGCTCAATGCGCAGGGCTTCCAGTCCGCCACCGATACGCCCGCCCGGTTCGACGCCTATCTCCGCACGGAACAGGCGAAGTGGGCAAAGGTTGCGCGCGACGCCAACGTGCAGCCCGAGTAGTCGCCAGCGTGCGCACGATCGATGTCCACGCCCACATCCTGTGCCCGGAGGTGATGGGCGTCGCCGGGGCTGCCGGGCCCGAGATGGGCGAGGACAACGGTGCGATGTACTTTCGCTCCGGCGACTATGTGCTGCGCGGCGTCCGCTTCACCGATTCGCCGTTTTCCGACGTCGGCATGCGACTGGCGCTGATGGATCGGATGGGCATCGACGTGCAGTTGCTGTCGCCCAATCCATTGACCTATTTCTACACGCAGTCCGCCGCCGATGGCGAACGCTTCTGCCGCGCCCAGAACGACGCCATCGCCGCGGTCGTGCGCGCGCACCCGGACCGCTTCGTCGGCCTGGCGCAATTGCCGATGCAGGCGCCGGAGCTCGCCGTGCGCGAACTGGACCGCGCCGTGCGCACCCTGGGCTTGCGCGGGTCGTATGTCGGCAGCGATTTCGCAGGCGTCGCCTTGAGCGATCCCGCGCTCGACCCTGTGTGGTCGGCGCACGAAGCACTGGACGTGCCGGTGGTCGTGCATCCTGCGCCGGTGGATGTGGAACGCCCGGCCGCGGCGCAACAGGGGTCCCGGCAATGGGATCTCGACATCGTCATCGGCTTCGCGCATGACGAAACCACCGCAGTGGCCCACCTGATCTACGGTGGCGTGCTGGCGCGGCATCCGCGCCTTCGCGCCCACATCCCCCACGGCGGCGGCACGGCCCCCTACCTGCGCGGCCGCATGGCGACGGCGCTGGCACGGCGCCCATGGGGGCGCGCGCTGCTCGACCGCCCTTTCGACGCGCTGTGGTCGCAACTGTCCTTCGACTGCCTCGTGGGCACGCCTTCCGCGATGGCGTTCCTGATCGAAAGCGAAGGCGCATCCCGCGTCATGCTCGGCACCAACTTCGCGGGCTGGGACCAGGCGGATGCCATCGTCGAGCAGGTCCGCAGATTGGCACTGACCGACGACCAACGAAACGAGGTGCTTGGCGGATCGGCCGCGCACTGGTTCAAGCTGCGCTGAGGAGCAATATCGTTGCAGCCTGCCGACCGCACGCAGTTGACGGTAGGGGAGACCTGTCTCCGAGTCGTCGTACACTCGCCCTCTGCTTGGGCGTTATATGCGGCGCTAAACCTAACCACTCCGGAGTAAACATGAGGACTTCCAAGGTAGCGCTAGCGTTCTTGATTTCATTGTTCCCGGTGCTGGCAACTGCCGTCCCGATTGCGTATGTCTACAGTGGCGTAGGTAGTGGCTCACTAAACAATGTCACGTTCACCAGTGCAGCGTTCACGGTCACAGCGTACGCCGACACGGGCACGGTAAAGGATCTAAACTATCCCTCCCCAGGGCTTAGCCTCTTCAACTTCCCCACTGTAGTGACGATCACTGTCAGCGGGTTTCCCGCCGCAGTCGCGAACGGGCCACAAAGCTTCCTGCAGGAGATGATCAACAGCGACACCGCCCCGGCGGTATCGCTGAAGTCCCAAGGTGACACCGCTTTCTTCCTGTATTTTCTACAGAATCTTCCCTTCTATGACTTGGCAAGTGCATATGGACCCTACACGGTTGCATATATCGCCAACTCTCCGTACCCCTACATAGCCAACAACTTGCCGACTTCGCAAGGGCCGCTCTCCTTGGTGCGCGACACCGCAACGGCTACGTTTGCGGGAGTGCTTGGCGTCTTGCCACCCCCGGTGACTGTCGCACCCACGGCTCCTATCCCACTCTCACCTTGGTGGGCCATGTTCGGCATTCTGGCAGTGACGTTGGCATTCGGCCGACGTTGGTTCCGCTAGCTACTTCGCAATCGCAGAGATGCTGGGCTGTTCAAGACCGCGTTGCCGGAGGTGCTTAGGTAATACCGGCACCCGCTGCGTGTCTCTAGAGCGCATTTAGAGGCTCAGTCACCAACGTCAAGGGCCGCCAAAGGCCGCCTGTAGCCGGGAATTGAGCTATGGCAGTGGACCGGACCAATATATTGTTTGTATGCCTCGGCAACATCTGCCGCTCGCCCACGGCCGAGGTCGTCTTCCGGGCCGCGGCACGCCGGGCCGGCATCGGTGGGCTCGTTACGGTCGAATCGGCAGGCACCGGACCGTGGCACGTGGGCAACCCGCCGGACTATCGCGCCATTGAACACGCGGCGCGACGCGGTCATGACCTGTCGATGCTGCGCGCGCGCCAGTTCAAGCCCGCCGATTTCCAGAGCCGCCAGTGGATCGTGCCGATGGATCGCAACGTGCTGGCCGAACTTGATGCGATGCGCCCGGCGGACTTCGCGGGACAGATGACGTTGTTGCTCGATCTCGCCCCGCAACTGGGACAGCGCGATGTCCCGGACCCGTATGACGACGGCCCGGCCGCGTTCGAACGGGCGCTCGACCTGATCGAAGCGGCCAGCGAGGCATTCGCGGCGAAGCTGGCCCGCGAATGCCTACGCTGACGCGCCGCCCGCACGCAGCAAGCCGCCTACTTCGGCGGCGCCTGACCCACTGCAACGTAGAGCTCCGCCACCGGCACGACGCGCCCATGCAGCGGCAGGATGGTCTGCGGCTGCAGGTTCAACCGGGCGAGATTCTCCACCAGCGTCGCATGGTTCGGATTGATCTCCTTGGGCGGCGGCGTGTTGGGCGGCCCCGGCGTGAACGAATCGGCCTGGATCAGCAGCCGTTCCTTCGGCAGGTACACGATCAGGAAGGAATCGGTGTGATGGCTGTCGGACACGCGGTGAAGCTCGACGTTGCGCGTGCCATCGGTCAGCACCAGCTTTTCATCCACGGCGCGGATCTTCGGCTTGCGGCCCGACTTGGCCATCTGGTCCGGCGCAATCGTGTTCGGCACCGCGAAGGCCTGCTCGAAGTACGCCTTGTTCTGCGCCTGCGTGATGATCGTCGCGCCTTCGGCCACTGCGCTGCGCAGCCCGCCCGAGTGATCGAAGTGCGCATGCGAGTTGATCACGGTGCGGATCGGCTTGCCCGGTGCCAGCTTCTTCACCTGCTCCAGCACCGGCACGCTGCGGCCGTCGTTCAATGGCGCCTCGACCAGGATGATGTGGTCCTTCATCTCGATGGCCACGCTGTTGTGGGAACCGCCGGCAATGAACCACACGCCGTCGGCCACCTTGTCCGCCGTGACCCGCTCCGCGGCGTTGCGCACTGCATCCGGTAAGGCGATGTCGGCCGGTGCGTTGGGCACGACCTCGCGCACGGCAAGATCGAGTACCGAAAAGCCGCCCTGCGTCTGCGCGATCTTCATCGGGAATTTCAGGCCGGCCATGTCGCGGTAATCCGCGAACGTGGTGACGACGCTGGTCTCGCCCAGCACCGGATCCGGCAAGCGTGATTCGACACGTTCAACGAGGCCTGCAGCATTGATGATCGCCACGGCCTTGAAGCGTCCGGGCTCGACGAACGACGCCACGGTCACCGGCTGCCCGTTGCGGACTTCCTGGCGCACGGTCGCGTTGTTGCGGATCGCGGCCTTGATCACGCCCTGCGGCGTAATCCACAACTGGTGCACGCGGTCCATCACGAAACGCGGACCGGCGGCCGGGCCACCCGCGGTCTGGTTCCACGCGTAGCCGCCGCTGACGTATTGCTCGTTGCGCTGCTGCGCCCGGTGCGGATAGCCGCCACCGCCCAGAGCCTCGTTGCGCGACAGCACGATCACGTCCTTCATCGCGCCGGTTTCGTAGTTGACCACGCGCTCGAAGGAATGCAGCTTGATCCGCGGCCAGGCCTGTCCCGGCCGGAAGGCCTGGCCGAAGGAATAGCCGACGCCGTCGCCGGTATAGCGCAGCGACTTGAGGTTGGTGGCGCCCATGGCCGTTGCCGCACGCTCGAGAGCAGCGTCCGCCGCGCTGGCCGGCCCGGTGCTTCCGATGGCCAGCGCCATGACCAACACCCCGATTGCATTCCGTGCCTTGCCTGCCATGGTGCTCCTCCTGCCGTGGTTGATCTGCCGGTATGGTGCCGCATCACCTGCCGCCCATGGTGCGTGAACAGCGGCACCGGTGCATCCATTCCATCGGCACACGGACTGGGCAGCCGCGACACGATGTGGCAATGTCCGCCTGCCGGTGAAGGTGACGCAGACGCAATCGACACGCGCCACCGGCAACAGAGGCGTCGAACGCCCGGATTTTGCCGCCACGGCGGCACCAACTGTCAGGGGGAAACAATGGAAACGCTCAAGGCCGCCAGCGACACGCTGTTCATACTGCTGGGCGCCATCATGGTGCTGGCGATGCATGCCGGATTCGCATTCCTCGAACTCGGTACCGTGCGCCGCAAGAACCAGGTGAACGCGCTGGTCAAGATCATGGTGGATTTCGCCGTCTCGACGATCGCCTATTTCTTCATCGGCTACGCCGTGGCCTACGGCGTCACGTTTTTCAGCAGCGCCGAGACGCTGGCCCAGAAGAATGGCTACGACCTCGTGAAATTCTTCTTCCTGCTGACCTTTGCCGCCGCCATTCCCGCGATTGTGTCGGGCGGCATTGCGGAACGTGCGAAATTCAATCCGCAACTGGCGGCCACGTTTCTGCTGGTCGGCCTCCTCTATCCGTTCTTCGAAGGCATCGCCTGGAACCAGCACTTCGGCGTGCAGGCGTGGTTCAAGTCGACCTTCGGTGAGGAGTTCCACGACTTCGCCGGCAGCGTCGTGGTGCACGCGTTTGGCGGCTGGGTGGCGCTGATCGCCGTGCTGCTGCTGGGTGCCCGGCGGGGGCGCTATTCGAAGGAGGGTGGCGTGTCGGCGCATCCCCCCTCGTCGATCCCGTTCCTGGCGCTCGGTGCCTGGATCCTCGCCGTCGGCTGGTTCGGGTTCAACGTGATGTCGGCCCAGACACTGGACAAGATCTCCGGATTGGTGGCGATGAATTCGCTGATGGCGATGGCCGGCGGCACGCTGGTCGCGGCCCTGATGGGCAAGAACGACCCCGGCTTCGTCCACAACGGCCCGCTCGCGGGGCTGGTCGCGATCTGCGCGGGCTCCGATGTGATGCATCCGCTGGGCGCGCTGACCACCGGCGCGGTGGCCGGTGCGATCTTCGTATGGATGTTCAATTTCACCCAG
>JANNNM010000799.1:0-1840 GCA_031398535.1 Betaproteobacteria bacterium
CGGCGGCGCCGCCACCATGGGAATCCTGCCTTACTTTTCCTCGGCCTTCTGGATGACGACATCCTGCGTGGGCACGTTCTCGTGACCGCCGCTGCTGCCGGTGGGCACCGCCTTGATGCGATCGACGATGTCCTGTCCCGCCGTCACCTTGCCGAACACGCAGTAGCCCCAGCCGTTGGCGGAGGGGGCCTTGTAGTCGAGGAAGTCGTTGTCGGCGATGTTGATGAAGAACTGCGCCGTGGCCGAATGCGGGTCGGACGTGCGTGCCATCGCGACGGTGTACTTCTTGTTCTTGAGGCCGTTGGTCGCCTCGTTGGCCACGGCCTTGCGCGTCGGCTTCTGCTTCATGCCGGGCTCCATGCCGCCGCCCTGGATCATGAAGCCGTCGATCACGCGGTGGAATACCGTGTTGTCGTAGTGCCCGTCGCGCACGTATTGCAGGAAATTGGCGACGGTGGCGGGCGCGTTCTCCGCATCGAGATCGAGCGTGATGTCGCCGTGATTCGTTTTCAATACGACCATGCTGTTCTCCAGGCTGTTCTTGGAAGTGCGTTGCGATCAGCCGCCGACGACCTTGGCCGACGTGATGATGACGAGTGGCGCGGGCACGTCGCCGGGGTTGATGCCGGGCGCGACGGGGCCCTTGGCGCCCTTCGGTCCCTTGGCGATCTTGTTGACGACGTCCATGCCGCTGATGACCCTGCCGAACACGGTGTAGCCATAGCCCTGCGGCGTGGCCGCGCTGAAGTCGAGGCGCGCGTTGTCGTTGACGTTGATGAAGAACTGCGACGTGGCGGAATTGGGGTCGCTGGTGCGGGCCATCGCCAGCGTGCCGACGACGTTCTTCATGCCGGCCTTGCTCGACGCTTCCGACTCGATGGCGATCGGCGGCTTGGTCGGCTTTTCCTTGAAGTCGGCGGTGAAGCCGCCGCCCTGGATCATGAAGCCATCGATCACGCGATGGAACTGCGTGCCGTCGAAGTGCTTGCTCTTCACGTAGTCGAGGAAGTTGGCGACGGTCTTCGGCGCCGCAGCGGGGAAGAGTTCAACGCGGATCACGCCGGCAGTGGTGTCGAAGTCCACCTGCGGGTTGGCGGCATGGGCCGTGACGGCCGCCACGGCGAAGACAGCGGAGAGGACGAGCTTGCGGAACATGGATGGGTCTCCTGTTGACGATCGAACGATGATGAAATCAGCGGGGCGCGGCGGCAGGCGCGGCGGGGGCGTCGGAGACGGCCGCCGGTACCGGCACCGGTGCGGTGGGCGCATCCACGGGGGCCGTGGTGACGGCTGGTGCGGGTGACACGGCCACGGCCGGCGTGGCGGGCGTGACCACGGCTGCCGGTGCTGGCGCAGCGGGCGGCGCGAGGGCCTCGCGCACCAGCTTCAGCTTGACGGGCACGGTACGGTTGCGCGCGTCGCGCGCCAGTACCTTCTCGTACTGGAGGGCGGCCATGCGCGCATAGAGGTCGCCCAGGTTCTCGTAGGCGATCGTGTAGTCCGGTGCTGCGGCAATGGCGGCTTCGAGCTGGTCGCGGGCCAGCGCGTACTCGCCCTTCTGTGCATAGAGCACGGCAAGATTGTTGCGTGGCTCGGGCAGCTCCGGGTATTCGCCCAGCAGCGCCTGGAAGGCCAGGACGGCTTCGGTGGACTTGCCGCTGTCGGACAGCGCCACGCCGCGCAGGAAGCGCGCCTGCGGCTCGCGCGGGCGCTCCGCGATCAGCCGGTCGAGTATCGTCATCGCCTCGGTGTATTTCTTCTCGGCGACGAGGACGCGGGCTTCGCGCAGGCTGTCGGCGTAGACCTTGCGCGCGGCCTCGGTGAACTCGCGCGGGTCGGA
>JANNNM010000810.1:0-3772 GCA_031398535.1 Betaproteobacteria bacterium
CATGATCGCGAGGGCATCGATGCCGTCGGGACGCTTGGCCTCTTCCGCCAGCATTTCATCCACGGTGCCGTAGCTGCGCGCCGGGTCGAAGCCCATCGCCGCGCCACCCGCGCGCGACCGCGCCGCGTCGCTCGAGAGCACGCCGGCCACGGCGCGCCACCAGCCCTCCATCTCGGCCGCGCCGCGATGCATGCGGCCGATCCACGCATCGGGGCCGCCCCCGATGATGCCAAGGCGCAACGGGCGCCCGAAACGTTGCTTCAGATCCGACATGGGGAGGGTTCCAGCAGGAAGAGCCGGCGCACGCCGCCGGCATGCGGCTACTTGTGCTGTGCTTCGACCGGCATCCGCAGCGCCGTCTTCGCGGCCACCATCGGTTCGGTCGTGATGGCGTAGGTCTTGAAGTGCGGCATCTCGCGGTGCGCGGCGAACGCGGCCTCGTCCTGGTAAACCTCGTAGAAGTACACGCGGTTGGCGATCTCCGGGTCCTGCATGATGTCGAAGCGATGACATCCGGGCTCGTTGCCCACCGACCCTTGCGCGTCAAGCCGCGCCGCGTCGAGAAACGCCGGCAGCAGGCCCGGCTTCACATCGAACTGCACCCACACCGCGAAATGCTTCATGCGTGATTTCCAGAGCTGTTGGCGAAGCCATAAATCCTAACATGTGCGGCATAGCGCTTCGAATGGCGTACGTCGATGCGCAATGCGCTTGACGCGCTGCGCAATTGGGGGTTTGATCGGTCTCGTCACGTTCGTTCACCCACCAGGAGCGCACCATGGCAACGAAGTCACGCGCAGCACCCGCCGCCAAGTCCAAGCCCGCCCCCGCGAAGAAGCGGGTCGCCAAAAAAGCCACCAAGCGACCTGCCAAGGCTGCCGCGCCTCAAGCCAGCGCCGCCAATCCGTTTGCAGGGGCCAAGGCGTTTGCTGGCTTCGATCCGGGCGCGATGCCCAGCGCCGCCGACATGGCGAAGATGGCCAAGATGATGACGCCAGCCCAGGCCATCGAGCTCTACAAGGTCAACAGCAAGCTGGCCCTCGATGTCATCAACGCCGCGCTGGAGAACACTGCCAAGCTGCGGCGGCACCAGTTCGAAGGTGAAGAGGCCGCGCGGGCGATGGGCCGCAAGGCTGCCAAGCGTGCGGCGGAAGCCGGATCGCCCGAAGCCTTCATGGCCGCCAGCCAGAGTGTGTCGCAGGAGGCGATGGAAAGCGCGATGCGCTACTGGGGCCAGATGTTCGAGATGATCGTCGACATGCAGAAGCATCTCTTCACGATGATGGAAGGCCAGATGGCCGGCGTGCCGGGCGTGAAGGAAGCCAAGGCGGCAATGGCGATGATGCCCGACCTGCGGCAGGCGCAGAACGTAATCAATGCCATGCAGGGCGTGGTCAGTTCCGGCGGCAATGCCTTCGAGTCGATGCAGAAGGTGATGGGCGATTTCGCCCGGTTCATGCCGGGAGTGAAACGCTGACCTGCGTCAGGGGGCGGGCACCGCCTGCCCCAGCATGTGCGCGATCACCGCGGCACGCGTCTTCTTGTCATCGTCGAAGTCGCCGTGCCGCACCGCGCCTGACGCGCCGGACGACGGCGCCACCCGCACGCTGAAGTTGGGCGGCAGGGTGGGCGCCACGTCGCGGTTGAAGTACTTCTCCATGCCCAGCACCGGCACGCCACGCGGGCCTTCGAACGCATTGGCAATCAGGTAGAGCAGCGAGCGCTTGTACAGCAGCGCCGCGCGCATCGCGCCACTCTCGTTGTTCTCGCATTCGTCGGTCAGGTGGGCCTGCAACGTGCGCTTGACGGTGCCGTCGCGCAGCCGCGGGTCGACCTCCGCCTTGAACCGGCCGACCGTGAGGGCCGGTGCCAGCAAGTTGAGGGTCTCCACGGTCCAGCCGTCGGCAACCAGTTCCTGCAGCAGCCGCGTGTGCAGGATGGCGCCGGCGGAATGGCCGACGAGATGCAGGCGAATCCGCGCCTGCAGCGGCGTCAGCCGGTCGAGCAGCATCCGCGCGCCGCCCGTCGCGTGATCCGAAACGGCATCGGCGCGCACTTTCATGTCATCCCACGCCCAGCGTGCCGCGACGCGCGCGATGCCCTCGACGCGATCGCTCCAGAAATCGTCGATGAACGACAGCGGTCCACCAGCCGGCAGTTCGCCGCGCAGGCGCAACTCGTTCATCACGCGATCGCGCAGGATCGTGATGAAGTCCGACTCCCAGAAGAAGAACATCGGGAAGATGCCGGCGGGCTTGAAGGCATCGATCCAGTCCTTGGCTGACTTGCCCGCATCGCGTTCGCTGACGAGACCGCCATGCGCGTAAAGCGCCACGTCCACTTTGGCGGTGGGTGGCAGCCCGAGGTCCGTGCGAAACGCCGTGAGCCGCGGTCCCACCAGTTCGTCGAGGTCGGTGTCGCGGGTGTTGAACTCGCCGGACAACGACAGGTCGCCATTGCGCCCCGTGTTGATCACATGCGGCGAGACCTCGTGCAGGTCGAGCATGATCGAGCCGGGCGCGCCGAACGATGCGCCGGGTTTCGGCGACGTGCCGGTGGCCTGCAGCTCGTGCCGGCGCGTGACCACGCCCAGCTGCGCCGCCCAGCAGTCGAAGCCGTGCTCGATCCAGTCTTCGTAGGTGAGCACTGCCAGGCCGTTCGTGCCCCAGCCATCGCCCCACGAGTTCTGCACGATGAACCCATCGGCGTCGTAGCCGACCAGGGCGAACGCATGGCCATCGTCGGGATCGGCCTTCCATGGGTAGGGAATGCGCCAATACTTCTGTCCCTTCGGCAGCGTCTTCTTCTTGCGTTGGTCCGGCATGCCCTCGAGCCAGCCGTTGTGCGCAAGGCCACTCGCGACCAGCACGCCTGTCTCGTTCAGCGCCACCTGCATGTCGACGACGGAACGCGCATCGACGCGGTAGTACGCACCGAGCGGGCGGCGCACCGCGTCATCCCACCAGTCCGCGCGGCCCGATGGCTTGGGCTCGTCGAGACCGGTCCAGAACCTTTGTGCGCACACGCCGTGCTTGTACCAACCCTTCAGCACGCCGCGCAGTGACGACCCACCCTCTGGTGCCTCGCCGCGGAACTCGTCGTAGCGGCGGCCCATGCCGTAGATCATGAAGGGTGACACCGTGCCGCCGAACTTGCGATCGCGCCGCGCGGTCAGCACGTGCAGTACGGTGGCCAGCGCGAAGCCAGTGCAGGCGGACGTGTCGTGCTGATTGAGGCGGGGCCGTACGGTAGCGGCGGGCGGCAGCAACATCGGCCGCGGGGCAAACGCGATGGCCGGCATGTACGGCCGGTCGCGAAAGTCCACGCTGTCGGGGACGACGTTGCGCTTGGGTGGTGACGGTGCCTTGGCGGGCTTGGCTTTCGGCTTCGCTTTCGACTTGGCTTTCACTTTCGAGGAACGGGGCGCACGTGGGGTCATCGCAAGTCTCCTCTTCGCCGATCGAGAGGGGCCAGTATAGAACTGGCGCCTGCAAAGATGCTGTGGACTACTCGCGCGACGAAAGGTGTGGTGCCCAGGGCCGGACTTGAACCGACATGACCTTGCGGTCGAGGGATTTTAAGTCCCTTGTGTCTACCAGTTTCACCACCCGGGCTCGCTGCCGATTGTACGCGCAGCACACAACTGCGTTTGTAGGCGAGGCTTGTATCTTGCCCCCGGACCTGTGCGGTAGAGTTTCTGGTGTCTGCGAGAGCCGGACTTGTCCCGTGCAGCATGTTTGAGGCTGGGGTATCCAATAGCCCGCGCTGAAGT
>JANNNM010000829.1:0-2010 GCA_031398535.1 Betaproteobacteria bacterium
GCAGCGCTGCCGATGCGCGATGTGCCAGCGCTGGGCGGTGACATCAGCATCGACGCACCATCCTTCCGCTGGAACGGCACTGCGGGCGAAGGCGCACTCAGCCTGCGCTGGACGCGCGCGCGCATCGCGACCGCCGCTGGCAAGCTCGACCTCGGTACCGTCGACGTGGCGATCGCGCCGCAGGGCACCCGCCTGGCCGGACGGGTCTCCAATGCCGGCGGCGAGGTGCGCGTGACGGGCTCCGTGGGTCTTGCCGCCGACGGCAACGACGGCGACCTCACCATCGCGCCGCTGCCCGGTGCGCCGCCGGCGCTGTTGCGAGCGCTGGCCACACTCGCCACGCCGGACGCCAACGGCGCCGTGCGCCTGACCTGGCGCAACCGGAGCCGATGATGGCTGGCGTGCAGAGCGCGATATCGACGCGCGCGGAAGAGGCCGCCGCCGTCGCACCGTCGCGCATTCCCGCGATCGACAACCTGCGCGGACTTGCGATCATCGCAATGGTCGTCTATCACTTCTGCTTCGACCTGCGGCATTTCGGCTTCATCACCGCCGACCTCTATCGCGACCCCTTCTGGCTCCATGCGCGTACTGCGATCCTGTCGTCATTCCTGCTGCTGGCCGGAATCAGCCTGGTACTGGCGCAACGCGACGCGCGCGGCCGCGATCGATTCTGGCATCACATCGCGCGCGTCGCGGCTGCGGCGCTGCTGGTCAGCGCTGCGAGCTACGTCGTGTTTCCGCAGCGCTACATCTGGTTCGGCGTGCTGCACGCGATCGCGATCTCGCTGGTGCTGGTGCGGCCGCTGGCCACGCGCCCCGCGATGGCGGCAGTGCTTGGCGTAGCACTGCTCGTCGCGGGCAATACGTGGACCTCGGCAGCTTTCGACAGCCGGACATGGGGCTGGGTGGGCTTCATGACTGCCAAGCCCGCCACCGAGGACTATGTTCCGCTCGTGCCGTGGACCGGGATGATCCTGCTGGGCATGGCCATCGCGCATCCGCTGCAGCGCAACGGGTTCCGCGTTCTGGCCCCCTTCGCGCGATGGCCGCGCTGGCTGGGCGCCATGGGCCGGCACAGCCTCGCCATCTACCTGATCCACCAGCCGCTGCTGTTCGGCGCTTTGTTCCTGGTGGCGAAGGGATTTCGCTAACAGACCGGCATTTGCCGCCCCGCCCGCGTCCCGCTATAATGATGGGCTGCAGTAGGCGCGTAGCTCAGCTGGTTAGAGCACCACCTTGACATGGTGGGGGTCGTTGGTTCGAGTCCAATCGCGCCTACCAACACCATTCCCCGCAATTGCAACTTCGTGGCGCGATGCCACGGGCGGTGATACGACAGTCCCTCCTGCAGGGACTATTTCTCCAGCAGCCGCACCATCGCCGCCACGGCCGTCGGATACCCGTCCGGCCCCAGGCCCGCGATCACCGCAGTGGCCGTCTTCGACACCAGTGAATTGTGATAGATCGCCTCCCGGCGATGGATGTTGCTGATGTGCAGCTCGAACACCGGCCCCGGGAACATCTTCAGCGCGTCGAGGATGGGAATCGACGTGAAAGTAAGGCCCGCCGGATTGATGACGATGCCGGCGCCCTCGTCGATCGCCTCGTGGATCCAGTCGACGATCTGGAACTCGGCGTTCGACTGCCGGAACACGATCGCGCGGTTGCCGGCGGCCTTGACGCACATCGCCTCGACCTCGGCCAGCGTGGTCGTGCCGTAGATCTCGGGTTCACGCTTGCCGAGCCGGTTGAGGTTGGGTCCGTTGAGTACGTAGATTGGCTTGGTCATGACAGCATGGGTCCATTCAAAAGGTTCAGCCCTTGTAGCCCATGTACCGGGGCAGCGCGAGTACGAGGTCCGGGACGAGCGTGATCAGCGCCAGGACTCCGATCGTCACCGCCAGGAACGGCATCACGTCGCGGACCAGCGCACTGAGCGGTACGTTCGCGATCTTGACCATCATGAACAACAGCAGACCATACGGCGGCGTGATCAGCCCGATCATG
>JANNNM010000847.1:0-4482 GCA_031398535.1 Betaproteobacteria bacterium
GACCATGAACCCTACGGATTCGCCTCCATCGCCTCGGCCAGTTCCAGCCACTCGGTTTCAAGCTTGGCCAGCTGCCACGTGATCTCGCCCTGGCGCGCCACGCGCGCTTTCAGCGCTTCGCGATTCTCGTCCGCATACGCGTCAGCGCCTCCCAGCCACGCTTCGATCTCTTCCTTCTCGGTCGTGAACGCGCGCATGGCCTTCTCGATCGCGGCCTGCCGTGCCAGGAAGGGCTTGCGGGCATCCGCCAGCCGTTGCCGCGACTGTGCCTCGGCGCGCCGCTGCGCCTTGCGGTCGCCGGCATCGACGACCACGGTTGCCGCCGCAACCGGCGCCGCCTCCACCGCGCGCGCTGACTCGCGCTCGCGGCGGCGTCCGGCCAGGACCCAGTCGCGATAGTCATCGAGGTCGCCGTCGAAGGGCTTCACGTGCCCGTCGGCCACCAGCCACAGCGCATCGGTGGTCGCGCGCAGCAGGTGCCGGTCGTGGGCCACGACCACCAGCGCGCCGCCGTAATCCTGCAGTGATTCCGTCAACGCCTCGCGCATCTCGATGTCGAGGTGATTGGTGGGTTCGTCCAGCAGCAGCAGGTTGGGCTTCTGCCGCACGATCAGCGCCAGCGTGAGGCGTGCCTTCTCGCCGCCGGAGAAGCGGCCGATCTCGGAAGTCGCCATGTCGCCATGGAAATCGAAGCCGCCGAGAAACGTGCGAAAGTCCTGCTCGCGCGCGTCCGGCTCGATCTGCCGCAGATGCCACAGCGGCGAATACTCGAGGCGCAACTGCTCGACCTGGTGTTGCGCGAAATATCCAAGGCGCAATCCATGCGCCACGTGCCGCGTACCGGTCAGCGGCAGCAGCGTGCCACCGATGGCCTTCATCAGCGTGGACTTGCCCGCGCCGTTGGGACCAAGAAGTCCGATGCGATCGCCCGCGCTCAACCCGAACGTGAAATGCGGCAGGATCGGCGGACGGCCCTCGTAACCCAGCGCCACGCGTTCGAGCAGCACCAGTTGCCGCGCGGTGGCCGCGACCGGCGGAAAGCTGAATTCGAAGGGGCTGTCGACGTGCGCCGCCGCGATCAGCTCCATCCGCTCCAGCGCCTTGATGCGGCTTTGCGCCTGCTTGGCTTTCGTGGCCTTGGCGCGGAAGCGATCGATGAACGACTGCAGGTGCGCCACCTGCCGCTGCTGCTTTGCGTAGGTCGCCTGCTGCAGGCCAAGCTGCTGCGCGCGTTCCAGCTCGAACTGCGCGTAATTGCCGGTGTAGGCGTCCAGCTTGCGCTGATTTACGTGCACGATGCCGTCGACGACACCGTCGAGGAAATCGCGGTCGTGCGTGATCAGCAGCAGCGTGCCCGGATAGCGACCCAGCCAGTCCTCCAGCCACAGCACGGCGTCGAGATCGAGGTGGTTGGTGGGCTCGTCGAGCAGCAGCAGGTCGGAACGGCACATCAGCGCCTGCGCCAGGTTCAACCGCATCCGCCAGCCGCCCGAAAACTGGTCGACGCGGTCGCCATGCCGGTCGTCGGCGAAGCCCAGGCCCGACAGCAGTGTCGCCGCACGCGCGCGCGCCGAATAGCCGCCGATGATTTCGTAGCGTTGATGCAGCTCGGCCAACGCTTCGCCGCTGTGGTCGGGATCGTGTTCCGCCGCCGCCAGCGCGGCTTCCACTTCGCGCAGCTCGCGATCGCCGTCCAGCACGAAGTCCATCGCCGTGACGTCCACGGGTGGGGTTTCCTGCGCGACATGCGCAATCGTCCAGGCGGCCGGCACGTCGATCGAGCCGGCGTCGGGGATCAGGTCGTGCAGCAGCGCGGCGAAGAGGCTCGACTTGCCACAGCCGTTCGACCCCACCAGCCCGCGCTTCTGCCCGGGGTGCACGGTGAGGTTGGCGCCTTCCAGCAGGCGCTTCGCGCCGCGGGCCAGCGTGAGATTGGTGATGCGGAGCATGGTCAGCGCAACTCGAAGTCGTAGTCGATGATCAGCGGCGCGTGATCGGAAAAACGCTTGGCCTTGTAGATCGACGCGGCATGCGCGGTCGCGGCGATGCCCGGCGTGGCGATCTGGTAGTCGAGGCGCCAGCCGACGTTCTTGGCCCACGCCTGGCCGCGGTTGGACCACCACGTGTACTGGTGCGGCCGGTCATCCACCTTGCGGAACACGTCGACGAAGCCCAGCTCCCCGAAGATCTGCGTCAGCCACGCGCGCTCCTCCGGCAGGAAGCCCGAGTTCTTCTGGTTGCTGCGCCAGTTGGCGAGGTCGATGTTCTGGTGCGCGATGTTCCAGTCGCCGCACAGGATGATTTCGCGCCCGGACTGGCGCAGCTGCGCGAGATGCGGAAGGAACTCGGCGAGGAAACGGAACTTGGAGGCCTGCCGGTGCGGACCGCTCGACCCCGACGGCAGGTAGACGCTGATGATCGAGAGATCGCGGAAGTCCGCGCGCAGGTAGCGGCCCTCGTTGTCGAACTCGGGACTGCCGAAGCCCTGCGCGAACGTGGCCGCTGCCCGGGTGTAGATGCCCACGCCGGCATAGCCCGCCTTCTGCGCCGCATGAAACCCGGCGGCGCACTTGCGCGGCGCGCGCAACGGCGCGGGGATTTCGGCGTCCCCGGCGCGAACTTCCTGCATGCACACGACGTCCCACGGATGGCTGCGGGAAAGCCAGTTGCCGAGACCTTTGCGGTCAGCCGCGCGGATGCCGTTGACGTTAAGAGAGATGACTCGCATGGCTTCGCGAAAAGCCGCCGAGTGTACAGGAGGGACGCCGGGACGCCGGCGAACGTGTTCGGGCGCGTGCAAATGCGGAATATTCGCATCCCCAGCCCCCGGAGCCGCAGGTATAATGTTGGAAAAATCAGAATAAAATCAGGACCATGAGCAATTTCCGGCAAGAATTCCTGGCGTTTGCGCTGGCACGCGACGTGCTTCGCTTTGGTCATTTCACCACCAAGGCCGGGCGCCAGACTCCCTATTTCTTCAATGCCGGATTGTTCAATGACGGCGAAAGCCTGCGGCGCCTCGGGCGCTTCTACGGCGACGCGTTGCTGGCCTCCGGGATAGCGTGCGATCAATTGTTCGGTCCGGCGTACAAGGGGATCACCCTGGCCGCCGCGACCGCTGTCGCCCTTGCCGAAAAAGGTCACAATTTGCCGTTCAGCTTCAATCGTAAGGAAGCCAAGGACCACGGCGAAGGCGGGACCATCGTCGGCGCGCCGTTGGCCGGCCGCGTGGTGATCATCGACGACGTCATCACGGCCGGCACCTCGGTCCGCGAATCCGTGGCCATCATCCGCGCCAAGGGCGCGACACCATCCGGCGTCCTGATCGCCCTCGACCGGATGGAACGCGGCCAGGGCACGCAATCGGCGGTGGACGAAGTCCGGACGATGTTTGACATCCCGGTCGCCGCCATCGCCACGCTCGACGACCTGATGCAGTTCATCGCCGGCAATCCGGCCCTCGAAACCTATGCCGCCGCGGTAGCGGAGTACCGCGCGCAATACGGCACCGCCTGACCATCAGGCACGATCGCACTGCCATGACAGCCGCCTTCCGCCGACCGCCGCAGGAGTCTCGTGTGATGCCCACGCCGCCCGCGTTGCTCTCGTCCTGCGGCTTGGCCGCCGCCATTTTCCGTGGTGACTGGCGACAGCCGCTTGCGCTGCTGTTTATCGCCTTGGCCATCGTACTCATTGGCGTTCCACGAGTGCAAGCGGCCACTTACAAGTGGACCGACGAAAAGGGCGTGGTCCACTACACCGACAAGATTCCGCCGGAGGCCCTGAACAAGGGCAACGTCGAATTGAACAAGCAGGGGGTGACGGTCAAGCGCACCGATCCCGCGCTCACGCCCGAGCAACGCCGCGCGCGGGAAGTCGAAGAGGAGCGAGCCCGCCAGCTGGCCAAGGAGCGCGAGATCATCGAGCGCCGCGACAAGGCGCTCCTGTCCACGTACACGATGGAAAGCGAAATCGACCTGGCGCGCAGTCGCGCCCTCAACACGATCGACGCGCAGATCCAGTCCGCCACCAGCTATTCCGCGCTGCTCAACAAGCGCAAGGCCGAGCTCGATGCGCGCAAGGCCGCGTCAGGCGACAAGTCCGTGCCGGCAGTCATTGAACGTGAACTGTCGAACATCAACGTCACGCTGCAGGGCCAGGCCGAGCTCATCACGACCAAACAGCGCGAGATGCTGGTCGTGGGCGCGCGCTACGACGCCGACAAGAGGCGCTGGCAGGAATTGCGCGCGGCGACCGAGGCCAGCATGCGCGGCGCCAACAACGTCGTGCCCGCGACGACCACTACGGCGAAATAGTTGGCGTCATTGTTCGCGCGGTGGGCGAGGCTTCGACCCCTCGAGCAGATCGCATCGGCAAACCTGAAATAGGGGTCAGGGTCAGGCTATTTAAGGTGTCAGGTTCAGATATATAATGGGGTCATGGTCAATTTGGCGAAACTGCATCCAAGTGGAGAGCGGACCC
>JANNNM010000499.1:0-4007 GCA_031398535.1 Betaproteobacteria bacterium
GACGGCTCGCACATCCGCACCCTGCTGCTGACGTTCTTCTACCGGCAGATGCCGGAGCTGATCGAGCGCGGCCACATCTACATCGGGCTGCCGCCGCTGTACAAGCTCAAGCAGGGCAAGCAGGAGATGTACATGAAGGACGACGCCAACGACTTCGGCGCGCGTGCGCACCTTGATACTCGACTTGGCGGCGAGTTGCTCGATCAGGTAGCGCGACATGCTGCTTTCGAGCGACTCGCCGCGCACGATCAGCGTGACCGTGCGCGCATGATTGGCGAAGTACAGCGCCGCCTGGCCGGCCGAATTGCCGGCGCCGATCAGGTAGACGTCGAGACCATGCATGGCGCTGGCTTCACTGCGCGCCGCGCCGTAGTAGATGCCCTTGCCGATCAGCCGGTCGAAGCCATCGATGGCAAGCCGCCGCCAGGTCACGCCGGAGGCCAGGATGATGGTGTGCCCATGCACGATGTCGCCGCCATCCAGTTCCACCTCGTGCGTGGCGGGGTCGATGCGCGCGACCGAGCGCGTGACCAGGATCTCCGCGCCCAGTCGCCGGGCCTGCTGCAGCGCACGGCTGGCAAGCTCGTCGCCCGAAACGCCGCTCGGGAAACCGAGATAGTTCTCGATGCGCGAGGACGTCCCGGCCTGCCCGCCGGGCGCCTCGCGCTCGACGACGATCGTGCGCAGGCCCTCGGACGCACCGTACACCGCCGCCGCAAGGCCGGCGGGCCCGCCACCGATGATGATCGTGTCGTACTCGGAAAGGCGCGCGCACGTCTGCAGCCCGAGGCGCTCGGCCAGGTCGCGCGTGGCGGGCTGGCGCAGCAGGGTGCCGTCGGTCAGGCGCAATACAGGGCAGTCGCCATCGGCGGGCGGGGTCCCGCCCCAGCGCGTGGCGAGTTCGGGCGCGTCGGGCGTCATCCAGTCGTAGGAAATCTGGTTGCGCGACAGGAACTGGCGCAGAGCATTGCACGCGCTGTCCCAGCGATTGCCCACCATCGCCACGCGCGACTTGGGCGCCTCCGCCGCGATACCCTGCAGGCCGCCGATGCGTTCGCGCGCCAAGGCACCCACCTTGACCGCAATGTCCGGGGCCGTCGCGGCAATGGCGTAGTAGTGCTTGGGATCCACACGGATGACGCGCGAAGGTTCCGCCGCGCGATATCCGCCGACGAACACGGTACCGAACGCAATCGGCACTTCGCCGAAGATGGTGCCGGGAATCCGCCAGCCGAGCGTGCGTTCGATGCCGTCGAACTGCTTGACGACCTCGACCTTGCCGGTAAGCACCGCGTAGAGCGCGCGGTCGCCGCCTTCATGGACGGCAAACTCACCGGCGTTGAGATGCAGATCGGCGGAGGTCTCGGCGAGCCGCTCGAGCTCAGTGTCGGCCAGCGTGGAGAAGAGCGGAATGGAACGGATATCGGCGGTGGTCAGCATGGGGTCCAGTTGAAAAGCTGCGTGAAACTGCCGTCGTCATTGCTTCGCAATTCGCCACGCTGCATGCCGGCCTTCTGCAGCACTTGCTGGGACGCCGCGTTGTCCGGCGCCACGGTGGCAATGATGCGGTGCAATTGCTTCGACCCGGCACCCCAGGCCAGCATGCCCCGCACGGCCTCCGTGGCGTAGCCCATGCCCCAGTACGGGCGCTGCAGCGCGTACTTGATCTCGGGATCGACCTGGCCGCCCGGATGCACGAGGCCGCAGAAGCCGATGACGTCGCCAGAGGATTTCGCGACGAGCGCCGCCATTCCGTATCCGCGCAACCGATAGTTGTTGTCGGTGATTTCGATCCACTTGATGCACTGCTGCTCCACCAGGGGCAGGCCATCGCCCACCCAGCGCATGGTCGCGGCGTCACCGTAGACTGCCAGCATCGCCGGAATATCGCGCGCGTCAAGGCGCCGCGCCACCAGTCGCGCGGTTTCGAACAGGCACGTCATGGTGGGCAGCGGCTGCATGATCGGAGCTGGGTCGAGTTTCAGTTGTCGCCTGCAGGCGTGACGCGTTCGTACTCGGCCGCATGCAGGCGTTCGATCGCCTCCATGTCGCGCGCGACGATGGCGCGCGTGCGGGTGATCTCCAGTTCGCGAAAGTCGTCGTCGTGCATGCTAGTGGGGGTTCCGTGACGCGGCGATGGTCGTTCCGGCGCCTTCCGATGGCCATGCGGCGGAAATGCTGCACCCAAGCGCCCGCAGGCGCAACCGCAGGCAGGCGGGGGCTGGCCGGTCTTGTCTCCCGCATCGGTTGCCACGATACTAGCGCTAGCGTTTGCTGACCCGACAAGGCGCCCGCCGGAATGCGTGCGTCGGCCCCTTTCCAATCCGGGATCAATCCAATGACAACGACGAGACTGTTGATCGCAATTGCCGCTACATTGATGGTGGCAGGCTGCGCGACCCGCGAAACGACCCCCTATGCCCAAGGCAAGGATTGCTTCTATCCGGCGTGCTCGATCGATGTCGAGGTCGTCGACGACGGCAAGGGCGGCAAGAGGCTGCAGGTGGAGGCCGACGGCAACGTCCGGATGGGCACGCGCCATCGGCTCGTCGCCATCGTCTGGAACCTGCGGACGCCGGGCTACGAGTTCCGCGGCAACAGCGTGCGTCCCCATGCCGGACGCGTCGGGGAGAACACGCTCGCGACCAACCAGGGCGAGTGGTACGCGCAGATCATCCCGATGGCCACTTGGTACGACAACGTCGCCGTGACCAACCAGAACTCCGAGCGGGTGGCGCTTTCGTATGACCTGACCGTGTACCCGAGTTTCGGCACGGCGGGGCAGCCGATGTCGCTCAACCCGGTGATCATCAACGACGGGTTCCAGGGCATCAACCACGGCTACTTGATGATGAAGTAACCCGCCGCAGCGGCATGGCCGGTGGGCGCTACGTGGCCATCCGTTGCGCCGCGATGAAGGTCGGGTTGGGCGTGGGTTCGGCGATCTTGCGCAGCCGGTTGTGATCGATGTGGTGAAACACCTCCGTCTGGCCCGGAATGGTCAGCAGCGTGTCCTGCTCATAGGACCACGTCCCGTCCTCGTGGATGTCGACCTTGATCGTGTACTTGTCCGTTCGAAACGCCTGCTCCAGGAACGGATTGGAGACGATGCCGTTGGTCAGTGATCCGCGTACGGCTTCGAGCGTGAAGGACTTCGCATCCGGCATCGCCTGGCCGACGGCCATCGCCGTCTGGCCGCGGGGGATCGACAGCGTCAGCAGGATCGCGTTCGTCGCGGGCTCCCACAGCCAGTAGCCCACCTGGTCGTGAAAGGTCTCCGGATCCTTCGGCTTCACGATCCGCGTGTGGTAGCGCAATCCATAGAAGAGTTGTGGCCCGTTGGTCTGGGCGTCGATCGGTTGCAACTCGTAGCGCTCGATGTACTGCTGATGCTCGGGGCCCTCGGGCTTCGGCGCGACGTCTTCGCCGACTGCGCTGGACCAGATGCCCGCCATGCGGGCAAGAGGCCCCAGATTCGCCAGCGTGTCGACGTCCGGTTCAGGCTCGGTGTAGATGTCCGCGGGGTACTGATGCATGAAGACTCCAGAAGTAATGCGCAGAGCAACCCGGGAAACGTGGTAGCGGGGTTCAGGCGCCGTCAGGGACCGACGGATCGCGCTTTTTGACGAATGCGGGCCAGAGCCCGATGCCGGACCCGATGGCCGCAGGAATGAAGAACGGCAACTGGTCCCACGTGAAATTGGAATGGCTGATGATCAACGTCAGCGCAATCACGATGCTGCCGATGCCCAGCACCGCGACGGCGATCCCCGCCATCCGGCGCGTCCGGACCACGAAGCCGCCGACCGCAATGAGCAGGATGATCGTGCCGGCACCAAGCACGCCCCACGGGACCATCCAAAGGACATCATTCAGAAGTTGCCAGAGAAGTCCTGGCAACGACCGCGATGCAATGGCGCGGCCGAGGATGATGAAGGCCGACGCAAGCAGGACGCTCGGCAGCACGAGGATGAGGCTCAGCAGGTGCAGGAATGGCCACACGGTCA
>JANNNM010000506.1:0-3070 GCA_031398535.1 Betaproteobacteria bacterium
CGCCGCTGGCGCCGCGGGCGAAGACGATTGCCGGGCGGTGCATCCGGTCCTTCAACCGCGACGCGACGATGCCGACCACGCCCTGATGCCATTCGGGCCGGAAGAGGCACACGGTGTAGCGGTCGGCGGATCCCGCGTCCACCAGCCGGTCGAGATCGGCCAGCGCCTCGTCCTGCATCACCGCTTCCACTTCGCGGCGTTCGCGGTTCAGCTTGTCCAGCGCGCCGGCCAGCGGACCCGCATCGGCCTCCGTTTCGGCCAGCAGGCAGCGGATGCCGAGCGACATGTCGGCCAGGCGTCCCGCCGCATTGAGCCGCGGCCCGGCGACGAAGCCGAGATCGAACGCGGTGGCGCGATGCGGATCGCGGCCCGCGGCGTCGAACAGCGCATTCACGCCCGGTTGCGCGCGCCCGCCGCGGATGCGCGCAAGTCCCTGCTCGACGAACACGCGATTGGTCTGGTCGAGGCGCACGACATCGGCGACGGTGCCGAGCGCGACGAGATCGAGCAGCTCGGCCAGGTTGGGTTCGCGCCGCGACGCGAACGCGCCGTCCTCGCGCATCCGCGCACGCAAGGCCATCAGTACATAGAACAGCACGCCGACGCCCGCGATGTGCTTGCTGGGGAACGTGCAGCCCGGCTGGTTCGGATTGACGATGATCGCGTCCACCGGCAGCGTGTCGCCGGGCAGGTGGTGATCGGTGATCAGCACGTCGATGCCCAGCGCGCGCGCGGCGGCCACGCCGTCGACGCTGGCGATGCCGTTGTCGACCGTCACCAGCAGATGCGGCTGACGCTGCGCCGCCAGCGCCACGATCTCGGGCGTGAGGCCATAGCCGTACTCAAAGCGATTGGGCACGATGAAGTCCACCAGCGCGCCCATCGCGGCCAGTCCGCGCATGCCGACCGCGCACGCGGTGGCGCCGTCGGCGTCGTAGTCGGCGACGATCAGGATGCGCTGCTGCGCGGCAATGGCGGCGGCGAGGCGTCGCGCCGCGGCGTCGATGCCTTTCATCGCGGTGAACGGCGGCAGCGAAGCAAACGAGTGGTCGAGTTCGCTGGCGGCGGCGATGCCGCGCGCGGCGTAGATGCGTGCCAGTACCGGCGAAAGCCCGGCGGCCTGCAGCGCAGCGGTGGCGGCGCCGGGGGGACGGCGAACGATGGGTCGTGCGGTCATCGGTCCGGCACGACGGGCGGGACGAAAGGCGTGGCCGTTGCGCCGCGCCAACGCGTCCACCATTTCGCGGCACGTGGTGACCAGATGAAGGCGTCGTGCATGTCGTCGGCGGCGATCGTCAGTCCGGTGAGGGTACCGCGATCGAGCGCGGCCAACGCGGGCGTCAGCCACGCATCGACGGTGGCATGCAGATCAGCCTCGGCACGCAGCGGTGGCAGAATCACGACTGCTTCACTGGAAGCGTTCCATTGCGCGAAGCTTGCAGGCAGCGGCAGTGCGGTTCGCGCATGCATCTGCGCCAATCCCCGCGCGACGTCGCCGGCTTGACCCGCAGCGGCCCACCAGTCGATCGCCGTGCCACCGGCCGCCGGCACGGCAGGCCCCGCATCCGCAATCCAGATGCCGCTGACCGGCGACTGCCCGTTGCGTTCCCGCGCCGCATTCAGCGGATGCTCGTGCAGCAGCATCTGCATCTCGGAGTTCCAGCGCTTCCAGCGCACGGCGTGCTCGCCGCGCGGCTGATGCGCATGCAGCGCGCCATGCACCTGCGCCAGCGGCGTGGTCGCCGACCGTGGTTCCGTCCGATCCGAAGAAGCGCCGGCCAGACGAAATCCGTGTACGGAATACGCCCGTTTGGCCTTCGTAGGCGGTCAGTGATTGCGCGCCAAGTGTCACGACGATGGATTTGTCTGGAATGCCGGGTGACAGCGGCGCAAACTCGGCGGGATCGACCGGCCGCAGATGCTCGGCACGGGCATACATCTTCGTAACGTTCTCGTCGTTGAGTCGATACCACACACTGCCATCCGGCGCCGTCACCCGGCCGACGGCCTGATAGGTGGTACCGTAGTACAGCCGATAGAGAATTGGCGCTTCCGGATCGGGTTGAGCGCGGGCCTCGGTGAACGGCACGCTCACCTCGACATAGATCCCAGTGGCGCCCAACAGCGGCAATGGCTCATTCGGCGCGAAGCGCACCGGTTGGGCCCACGAGGAATAGGCGTAGCCCTCCGGCGTCTCGAACCAGACATGGTTGTGTGGGTAGAATCCCCGGCCAACGACCTCGCGTACAATCGTGACGACCTCATCCCGGTACTTGAAGGCCAACACCTGACCGTCCGGGTTAGGCCGCGAGTAGAGGCGAATGCGCGACTCGGTCATGCGCCCCAACCGAACACTGGGCAGCCACTCCGGCGGGGTGCCGGTCTGGGCCGCCCGGCCCATGCGCGGCGCTAACCCACCCGCCAGCGCCGCCCCGCTGAGTTTTAGAAAACCGCGCCGACTGATGGTGTTGGTCACGGGTGCCGCACGCGCTTGGCCGACCAGGTCATATGTCTCTCCAACGAAAAGTACTTGTTAAGCGTACCTCCCTCAAAGGGACAGCGTCAATGCGCCATTCGGCGTGGAGGCGCTGCGCCCGCTGGAGCCAACCTGCCAGTTACGCCCGTGGCGGCCATACTCGGGTGAGCTCGGCCAGCGCGACAAACCGTTGACGCAAATCCGTCGGCCGGCATCGCAGTGTGGCCGTGCCGACAGGCAGTGGCGATTTCGAGTCAGGGGAAACGCGAACGGTGACGAAGCCGTACCGGCCGAGATCCGTCGTCGCGTCGCGGGTGGGCGCGCTGGCCAGCGATGCGCGCGGCGCGGCCACCAACAGGACCGCCCCACGCCCACGACGAGCAGGGTCAGGATCAAGGCGGGCGAGGTCATCCGCAGAATTCGAACGCCGGCTCACTTCCACCGGTGGATGCCGCTGCCATCGGCGCAGCACCCACAGGCAAACCACCAACACAATTACGCTGACGACTTGCGCCGCTCGAAAGCCCCCGGTCCAGACGAGGCTGTCTCCTCGAAAGGCGTCCAGAAAGACGCGTGCTGCGGCTGAGAGCGCCA
>JANNNM010000519.1:0-4445 GCA_031398535.1 Betaproteobacteria bacterium
CTGCTACGGCCAGAACGGCGAGATGCTGCGGCCGGAGCAGGGCTACCCGTTGCGGTTGCTGGTACCCGGCGTGCAGGGCGTGTCGAGTGTAAAGTGGCTGCGCCGGATCGAAGTCGGCGACCAGCCGTGGAACACGCGTGAGGAGTCCGTGCATTACAGCGACCTGATGCCGGGGGGCATCTCGCGCCAGTACACCTGGATCCAGGAAGCGAAGAGCGTGATCACGTCGCCCTCCGGCGGTCAGGTACTGCTCGACCGCGGCTATCACGAGATCACGGGCCTCGCCTGGTCCGGCCGTGGCAAGGTGCGGCGCGTGGATGTCTCCACCGACGGTGGCCGCAACTGGCGCACCGCCCGCTTGCAGGAACCGGTGCAGAGCAAGGCGCTGACCCGCTTTCGCATCGACTGGACGTGGAATGGCGCACCCGCGCTGCTGCAGTCGCGCGTGCTCGATGAAACCGGCTTCGTGCAGCCGAAACTGCGGCAGTTGCGCGCCGTGCGCGGCACGCGCTCGATCTATCACAACAACGCGATCCAGACGTGGCGGGTGGACGCCACCGGCGAGGTCAGCAATGTCCAGGTCCTCTGACCGGATATTGCGGCGCCGCGTCGCGCTGACGTTCGCGCTGGCCGCCGCCTGTGTCTCTTCCGTGCTGGCCGCGCCGCAGCAGTTCGGCTTCGGCAAGCCCGTCACACCGCGCGAGATCGCCGGCTGGGACATCGATGTCCGGCCTGATGGCACCGGATTGCCGCCGGGGCGCGGTTCCGTCGCGCAGGGGCAGGTCATCTACGACGCCAAGTGCGCGGACTGTCACGGCACGTTCGGCGAGTCCAATGCCTACCTGCAGATCGCCGGCGGGGTGGGATCGCTGAAGACCGACCAGCCCGTGCGCACCACCGGCAGCAAGCTCAACTACGCGACCACGCTGTGGGACTACATCAACCGCGCGATGCCTTTCAATGCGCCGCAATCGCTGACGCCCGACGAGGTGTACGCGCTCACGGCCTACGTGCTCAACCTCAACGACATCCTGCCCGCCGATGCAACGCTCGATCAGGTCACGCTAGTCGGTCTCAAGATGCCCAACCGCGACGGCTTCACGACCGACCACGGGTTCATGCGGCGTGACGGCAAGCCGGACACGAACAACACGGCCTGCATGACGAATTGCGCCACCTCGGTGAAGCTGTCGTCGGAAATGCCGGACTACGCGCGCGACCAGCATGGCAATCTCGCGGAGCAGGCGGCCGGGGTCGGCGTGTCGGCACGCGTGCCCGCCGACCGCGTGGCCGCCGCGCCGAAATCCGCCTCGGCGCTGGCGCAGGCCAATGGCTGCACCGCCTGCCACGATGTCGCTGACCGCAAGATCGGGCCGGGCTTTCGCGAAATCGCGGCGAAGTACGCGGGTGACGGCACCGCCGAGGCACGGCTGCTGGCCAAGACCCGGACGGGCGGCGTCGGAACATGGGGAAGCGTCCCGATGCCGCCCCAGACGGCGCTGAAGGACAACGATGCGCGCACACTCGTCCAGTGGATCCTGGCCGGGGCGCGACCATAGGCTAATAGCCCGCAATGGACCCAATCCCGGGTGCCGGGGCTAGAATGTCGGGTTGGTTTCAACAGGAGAATTCATGATGGACATGCAACGCAGAGAGGTCCTGAAAAAGAGCGGCGGCGTTTCGCTGCTGACGCTGCTCGCAGCCGCAGGCTGGCTTGCCCCCGGCGAAGCCCAGGCCCAGGCGGCGTGGAACAAGGCGGCGTTCGACACGAAGACGATGGACGAGACGATCAAGGCGCTGGGTGGAACGGCGCCGGCGCAAAGCAAGGACATCACGTTCGTGCAGACGCCGGACATCGCCGAAAACGGCGCCGTGGTGCCGATCGGCATCGCCAGCGCCATTCCCAAGACGGAGGCCATCGCCATCCTGGTCGAGAAGAACCCGAACATGCTGGTCGCGATCTTCGAGATCCCGGCCGGCACGGAACCCGCGATCTCGACGCGGATGAAGATGGGCCAGAGCTCCAACGTCTATGCGCTGGTCAAGGCCGACGGCAAGTTCTATGTCGCATCGAAGGAAATCAAGGTCACGCTGGGCGGGTGCGGCGGCTGACGTCGCAATCGCAACAACAGGAGATAGAACATGGCAGATCCGATGCGAATTCGCGCCAACGTGACCGGTGACACCACCGAAGTCCGGGTGCTCATGAGCCACGAGATGGAAACCGGCCAACGCAAGGATGCGGCGGGCAAGGTCATTCCCGCCTGGCACATCCAGAACGTCACCGCCGCGCACAACGGCAAGACGGTGCTGACGGCCCAGTGGGGTCCGGCAGTATCGAAGAACCCGTTCCTGTCGTTCAAGTTCAAGGGCGGCGCCAAGGGCGACAAGATCCAGGTCACGTGGGTCGACAATCGCGGCGACAAGCGTACCGACGAAGCGGTCATCGCATGAGCGCGCCGGACCGCTCCAAGCGCGAATTGCCCCGAAGCGCGACAGCGCGAAGGGTAGTCCAATGAGGGCGTGGGTCGTCGCTTCGGCGGCAGCGGCATCGGCACTGGCTGCAGCCGGGCTTGCGCTGGCGCAGACCAACACCGTCGACGAAATCGCCAAATACCGGGCGGCCCTGCAGAACGGCAACCCTGCCGAACTGTGGGAGGCCCGCGGCGAAGACATCTGGAAGACGGCGCGTGGTCCGAAGAAAGTCGCGTTCACGCAGTGTGATCTCGGCCTCGGGCCGGGCGTGGTCAAGGGTGCCTATGCGCAGTTGCCGCGCTACTTCCCCGACGCCGATCGCGTGATGGACCTTGAAACACGGCTCGTGCATTGCATGGTCACGCAGCAAGGTTACACGCTGGCCGACGCGCGCAAGAATCCGTTCGGCAACGGCAATGAACAGAAATCCGACATCGAGGCTGTCGTCGCCTACGTCACCTCCGAGTCGCGCGGCATCAAGATGAATGTCGCGGGCACGCATCCCAAGGAGCAGGAAGCCTACCGGATCGGCGAGCGCATGTTCTTCTTCCGCGGCGGCTCGCACGACTTCTCGTGCGCCACCTGCCACGCCGAGAGCGGCAAGCGCATCCGCCTGCAGGACCTGCCCAACCTGACGGAGAAGCCCGGCGCGCAACTGGCCTACACGACATGGCCCGCCTATCGCGTGTCGCAGGGTGAGTTGCGCACGTTCCAGTGGCGCCTCTTCGACTGCTTCCGCCAGCAGCGCTTCCCCGCGCTCGAGTTCGCGTCGGACGGATCGATCGCGCTGACGATGTTCCTTGCCCGCAATGCCAACGGTGCCGCGTTCGACGCGCCGGCCATCAAGCGCTGATGAGACCCGCCATGAAGACATTCATTTCCGCTGCAACGCTCACGGTGGGTTCCGCGCTGCTGCTGTCCGGTTGCGCCAGCCCGCCCTCCGATGCCGAGATCAACGCGCGTGCCACGCAGGTACTGAAGGCCTCGTTCGCCGCGCGCGGCCAGGCGGGGCTCGACCGGCTCGACCAGGACGAAACGCAGAAGACCTGCACGGCGTATGCAGGCAAGGTGCCCGGCAAGGACGTCACCGACCGCATCGAGAAGGTCAACTTCGACACGATCAAGTGGCCCGCCGACGGCAAATACCTCGGCAACTGGCAGAACGGCGAGAGGATCGCGCAGGAAGGCCGCGGCAAGCAGTTCTCCGACGACCCGGCAGGCCCCGTGGGCGGCAACTGCTACGCATGTCATCAGCTCGCGCCGCAGGAAGTGTCCTACGGCACCATCGGGCCGTCGCTCTACCAGTTCGCCAAGTTGCGCGGCTACGGTCCCGACATCCAGAAGTACGCGTACGGCAAGGTGTGGAACGCGGACGCGTACAGCGCCTGCTCGAACATGCCGCGCTTCGGACACAGCGGCATCCTCACCGAAGCCCAGGTCAAGGACGTCACCGCACTGTTGATGGACCCGAACTCGCCGGTCAACAAGTGACCGTGGCGCACCCGCGCCGATGAATCGCCGCGAGTTCCTGCAGGGCATCGCCGCCGCCGCGGCGGCCGGGTTGCCGGTGGCCGATGCCGACGCCGCCGCGCGGCGCGCCGATGCCGGCTTCTATGCCGGCGTGGCACCGTTCGGCAACGTCAGCCTGCTGCATTTCACCGACTGCCACGCGCAGCTGAAGCCCATCTACTTCCGCGAGCCAAACGTCAACCTGGGCGTTGGCGCGGCGTGGGGGCAGCCGCCGCATATCGTCGGCGAAGCACTGCTGAAGCACTTCGGCATCGCATCCGGCACGCGTCCTGCGCATGCGCTCACCTATCTCGACTTCACGCGCGCTGCGCGCAACTTCGGCACGATGGGCGGCTTCGCGCACCTGGCCACGCTGGTGAAGCAGCTGAAGGCCTCGCGGCCGCACGCATTGCTGCTCGATGGCGGTGATACGTGGCAAGGTTCGGGCACTGCACTGTGGA
>JANNNM010000535.1:0-4934 GCA_031398535.1 Betaproteobacteria bacterium
CGCGACATCTTGAGGAGGTCGGGCCACTTCTGGCGCAGGAAATCGATGCGGATGCCGATCTCCTTCATGTTCTTCAACCACAGCTCGTCGCGGATGCGGTTCTCGCCGGTGGGTGCGGAACCCATTGTCAGCAACAGCGGCTTGCCATCGGGCAGTTCGCGGAAGCCATCGCCATCGCGGTCCTTGTAGCCGAACTTGTCGAGCAACTGGCGGGCCAGCGCGGGGTCGAAGGGCGTGCTGGATTTCAATCCGGCCACATGACCCGGTACTTCCGGCGGGATGGGTTGCGTGGCGGGCGTGCCCTGCCCCTGCAGTCCCACCTGCACCAGCTCGGCGGGGTTGTAGCCCATCAGGATCGCGCGGCGCAGCGCAATCTTCTCCGGCGCGTTGCCCCCCACCACCGGGTCGTTGAAATTGAAGTAGGCGAAGAACGCAAGGCCCGCTTCCGGGCCGCGCTGCAGCGTGACGCCCGCCTTGGTGAACGGCGGCAGCAACGCGTTGCTTTCGTTCAGCACCTGCCGGGCCAGGTCGCGCGGCACGTCGATCAGGTCGAGTTCGTTGCCGGTGAAGGCCAGCAGCCGCGGATTCGATTCCTCGATCACCGACACCTCGATGCGTCCGATCTGCGGCAGGCGCTTGCCCTTCATCGCGGCGTGCGCCGCGCGCGCATCGGCATCCGCATTCGCGGGCAGCGCGGGAAAGTACTCCTCGCGGAAGCGAGGGTTGGCTTCCAGCGTGATCTTCTGCGCGCGCCGCCATTCCTTCAGCCGGTAGGCGCCCGTGCCCACCGGATTGGCCATCACCCAGCCGGTGGGATCGGCGTAGGCCTCGACCACCTCGCGCGCCACGGCCGCCATCTGCGTGGCGGTGAGATACGACAGGAACGTGTACTCCGGCTCGACGAAGCGCATCTCGATCGTGTAGCGGTCGAGCGCACGCAGGCCCTCGATGGGCGCGTCATAGTCAAACTTGCTGTCTTTGGCCTGCGCCGCTGCGGCGTCCAGCCCCACGAACTTGCCGCGCACGATGAAGAGGTTGGGCGAGCGCACCTTCGGGTCGACCATCCGCTTCCACGAGTAGACGAAGTCGTGGGCCGTCAGTTCGCGCTGCTTGCCCTTGAAGACGGGATCATCGGAAAAGAAGATGCCCTTGCGCACCTTGATCTTCCAGACGCGGCCGTCAGCGGAAATTTCCGGCATGCCATCGGCGACGCGCGGGATGATCTTGTGCGGGCGTGCCAGGTAGTCGTACTGGTACAGCGCGTCGAAGATGGCCGAGTTGATCACGTTGGAGTAGAGATCCTGCGACGCCTGCGGATCGAAGCCCGTCTCCGCGATGATGATCGTCGTGCGCAGCACCTTGGCCGGATCGGCCCACTTGGCGGTCCCCTGCGCGGAGAGCGCACCGGCAAAGGAAGCGGCAACGACAAGGGCAAGAAGCTTGTTCAGCATGATTACTCCACGAACTTGCGGGGCATGGCGGTATCGATGTCGAGGTATTGCCACGCATTCTGGTTGAAGCCGTTGTACTTGTACCCGATCACCCACGGATACGCGACGATGTTCTCGTAGCGGTACGCGTTGATCTTCCATGGCAGGTAGGCCGCCACCAGTTGCGACATCTCCCGCATCATCTTCGCGCGCGCCGGGCCGTCGGGCATGCGCCGCGATGCGTCGTACAGCCGGTCGAAATCGGGCTGCCTGAACCGCGCGAGGTTGGCGAGGCCCGCATTGGGACCATACAACAGGCCCAGCACCGGGTTGCCCGCCGTGGTGGATGACGTGTTGGCCAGCTGCCAGATCTGCAACTGTCCGACGCGCGCCATCTTGAGAAGGTCCGGCCACTTCTGCGTGACGAATTCCATCTTCACGCCGATGGCCGTCATGTTCCGCTGCCACAGTTCGTCGTACTGCCGTTCGAGCGCGCTCGGCGAGGTGCCCTTCTTCAGCACCAGCGGCTTGCCGTCGGGCAGGTCGCGCCAGCCGTCCTTGTCGCGGTCGACGTAGCCGAACTTGTCGAGCAGCGCCTTCGCACCCGCCGGATCGAAGCGCGTGCCCATGTCGAATGCGGGGTCGTAGCCGGCCACGCCGGGCGGCAGGATCTGGGTGGCCGGCGTGCCCTGCCCCTGCCGGATGATGCGGATCTCCTCCGGCACGCTGTACGCCATGCCCACCGCGCGGCGCAGCGCCACCTGCGCGCTGGCATAGCCGCCGACCACCGGGTCTTCCATGTTGAAGTAGGTGTACGTGATCGACGGCTGCAACCCGCGTTCCAGCAGCACGCCCGCCTTGCGGAAGCGCGGCTGCAGCTTGTTGTCCGGCGTCATGATGTTGGGCACGAGTTCGTACGGCACCTCGAGCAGGTCGAGTTCGCCCTTCTCGAAGGCCAGGACGCGTGGATTGCCTTCGTCGAGGATCGCGATCTCGACCTTGCCGATCAGCGGGAATTTCTTGCCCTTGAAACGCGCGTTGATGGCGCGGTCGGCGGGGTCGTTGCTGTCGACGTACGGGATGCCGCGGAACGTGGGGCTTGCGGCCAGCACGATCCGCTGGCCGCGCCGCCATTCGGCCAGCTTGTAAGGCCCCGTGCCCACCGGGTTGGCCATCACCCAGCCGGTGGAGTCGCCGTAGGCTTCGACCACTTCGCGCGCGACGGCGGACGTGGCCCCGCCGGTGAGTTC
Organism: Betaproteobacteria bacterium; assembly: GCA_031398535.1. Taxonomy (GTDB): domain Bacteria; phylum Pseudomonadota; class Gammaproteobacteria; order Burkholderiales; family Casimicrobiaceae; genus VBCG01. The sequence goes on from JANNNM010000535.1 coordinate 2,681, forward strand.
GGCCGGCAGGTCGAACCACGGATAGTTGAGCTTCAGCTTCAACGTATAGCGGTCGACCACCTGCAGGCCTTCGACCGGCGCGTCGTAGTCGAGCTTGCCCGCCACCTTGGCCTTGGCCAGCACCGCGTCCATGCCGACGATGCGCCCGTCGAACACGTCGAGGTGCGGCGAGCGCATCCTGGGGTCGAGCGTGCGCTTCCACGAATACGCGTAGTCGGCGGCCACCAGTTCGCGCTTCTGTCCCTTGAAGGCAGGATCGTCGGCGAAGTAGGTGCCCGGCTTGATGCGGATGGTCCACTGCGTGCCGTCCGCCGAGCCTTCGGGCAGTGCCGCCGCCGTGTTGGGGACGATCATGTGCGGCCGCGACCGGTAGTCGTAGCGCAGCAGCGGATCGAACACCGCGCGCACGACGTAGCCCGAATAGATGTCGGAGATGGCCTGCGGATCGAAGCCCGTCTCTGCGGCGCGGAACGCGACGCGCAGGTGCTTGTTGGGGTCGGCCTGCGCGACCACGCCCGTGGCCAGCACGGCGGCGGCGACGGCCACGATGAAGTGCGTCACGGCCATCATTCGATGCCCCTGCGCGGCATCTTGAGGTCGATGTCGAGGTACTGCCACGGGTGGATATTGAACACGTTCAGCTTGTAGCCCTCGACCCACGGATACAGCATGACGTTCTCGTACCGGTACGCGTTGATCTTCCACGGCGCGTAGGCCGCGACCAGCTGCGACATCTCGCGCATCATCTTCGCGCGCTCCGGACCGTCGGGAATCTTGCGCGAGGCGTCGTAGAGCCGGTCATATTCGGCGAGCTTGAAGCGTGAATGATTGGAGAGCCCGACGTTGCCGCCATACAGCAGGCCGAGAAAACCATAGCCTTCGGTGGAGGTGGCGCGGTTGGCGAGCTGCCACATCTGCAGCTGGCCCCCGCGCGCCATCTTGAGGAGGTCGGGCCACTTCTGCGTGACGAATTCGATCTTCACGCCGATCGCCTTCATGCTCCGTTGCCACAGCTCGTCGTACTGGCGCTCGAGCGCGCTGGGCGAGGTGCCCTTCTTCAGCACCAGCGGCTTGCCGTCCGGCAGGTCGCGCCAGCCGTCCTTGTCGCGGTCGATGTAGCCGAACTTGTCGAGCAGCAGCCTGGCCGACGCGGGATCGTACTTGCTGTTGCCGACGAACCTGGGGTCGTGCCCGTTCACGCCGGGCGGCAGGATCTGCGACGCGTACTCGGCCTGGCCCTGGCGGATGACCTTCGTTTCCTCGTCCACGTTGTAGGCCATGCCGATCGCGCGGCGCAGCGCGATCTTCTCCGGCGTGTAGCCGCCGACCACCGGATCCTCCATGTTGAACCACGTGTAGCTGATGCCGGGCTGGATGCCGCGTTGCAGCGAGACGCCGGCCTTCAGGAAGCGCGGCTTCAACTGGTTGCCGGGTTCCATCACGTTGGCGACCAGGTCGACCGGGACTTCGAGGTAGTCGAGATCGCCCTTCTCGAAGGCCTGCAACCGCGGGTTGGCTTCCTCGATGACCGAGATGTCGATGCGGCCGATCAGCGGCAGGCGCTTGCCCTTGAACCGCGCCAGGAACGCGCGATCGGCGGGATCGGTGCTTTCCGGATAGCGCACGTCGCGGTACGTGGGGCTGGCCTCGAGCACGATCTTCTGCCCGCGCCGCCATTCCTTCAGACGATACGGTCCCGTGCCCACCGGATTGGCCATGACCCAGCCGGCGGCGTCGCCGTAGGCCTCCACCACTTCGCGCGCGACCGCGGCCGACCCGGTGCCCGTCAGGTCGGCCGCGATGTCGTACGACGGATAGTTGAACTTGAGGCGCAGCGTATAGCGGTCGACCAGCTGCAAGCCTTCGACTGGCGCGTCATAGTCGAACTTGCCAGTGGCCTTCGCCTTGGCCACCACCGCGTCCATGCCGACGATCTTGCCGTCGAAAAGATCGAGTTGCGGCGAGCGCATCCTGGGATCGAGCGTGCGCTTCCACGTGTAGATGTAGTCGGCGGCGGTCAGCTCGCGCCTGGCACCCTTGAACGCGGGATCGTCGGCGAAGTACGTGCCGGGCTTCACCTTGATCGTCCACGTCTTGCCGCCGTCGGCCATCTCCGGCATTGCCGCGGCGGTGTTCGGAATGATCCGGTGCGGTCGCGCCAGGTAGTCAAAGCGGAACAGCGGATCGAACACCGAGCGCATCACGTAGTTGGAATACACATCCGACGCCGCCTGCGGGTCGAAGCCCGTCTCCG
>JANNNM010000360.1:0-21478 GCA_031398535.1 Betaproteobacteria bacterium
CAAGCGCGCCAACTACGGCGAGCTGCTGCCCACGGCACCCGTGCCCGCGATCACCGCCAAGGGTGCGGATGGCACCCCGTTCGCGCTGTCCTCGCTGGCGGGCAAATGGGTTCTGGCGCTCTCGGCGCCTTCGGCCTGCGATGCCGGTTGCGTGCAGGCGCTCTTTGCCACACGCCAGGCGCGGACGATCCAGAACAAGGAAAAGGAGCGTGTGGTGCGCGTGTGGTTCGTCACCGACGACGGCCCCATCGACGCCACGTTGCTCGCGCAACACCCGGACCTGATGGCCGTGCGTGCCGATCCTGCCACCTGGGCACGCTTCGACGTCGGCACGGAACGCATCGTGCTGCTCGATCCGCTGCAGAACCGCGTGCTGGCCTTCCCCCGCGATCCCGACGTCAAGGCGATGGCCAAGGACGTTTCGCGGCTGCTCAAGGCCTCCCGGATCGGCTGAGCTGCCGCGCCGGTGTAAAATGCGGGGTTGCCCAAGTCCCGCGATCACGACCCCTCACCATGACTGCCCTGGCTCTCGCCGAAAACCGTTTTCGCCAGTTCTTCGCGCTGACGAAGCCGCGGGTCGTCTCGCTGATCGTGTTCTGCGCGGTCATCGGCATGTTCCTGGCCGTGCCGGGCCTGCCGCCTGCCGGCATCGTGTTTGCCGCCACGCTGGGCATTGCGCTGGTCGCCGGCGCCGCTGCGGCCATCAATTGCCTGGTCGAGCAGAAGCTCGATGCGCTGATGCAACGCACGCGCGGCCGGCCGCTGCCGCGCGGTGAGCTCACCTCGTTGCAGACACTCGTGTTCGCCGCCATGGTGGGCGGTGCCGGATTGTGGGTGCTCTACCATTTCGTCAATCCGCTGACGATGTGGCTGACGCTGGCCACCTTCGTCGGCTACGCCGTGATCTATACCGTGCTGCTGAAGCCCGCCACGCCGCAGAACATCGTGATCGGCGGCGCCTCCGGGGCCATGCCGCCGGTGCTGGGCTGGGCCGCCGTGGCCAACGACGTGGCGCCCGAGGCACTGCTGCTGTTCCTGATCATCTTCATCTGGACGCCGCCGCACTTCTGGGCGCTGGCGCTCTACCGCACGCAGGACTACGCGAAGGCCGGACTGCCGATGCTGCCGGTCACGCACGGCTCGCTCTACACCCGGCTGCAGATCGTGCTCTACACGTTCGCGCTGGTTGCCGTATCGCTGTTGCCCTGCGCCATCCGGATGAGCGGCGTCCTGTATTTCGTCTGCGCGCTGGTGCTGGGCGCAGTGTTCCTGGCCTACGCGTTGCGGCTCTATTTCCGCTACAGCGACGACCTCGCGCGCGCGACCTTCCGCTACTCGATCGTGTACCTGGCGGCGCTGTTCTCGGCGCTGCTGGTCGATCACTACTGGAAGTGAAGCGCCGGCTTGCAGTGGCCGCTGCCGCGCTCGCGTTGGTCGCGACACTCGCGGCATGCTCGCCTGAAGGCCCCAAGTTCAAGACCTCGGATGTCACCGGCGCGAGCTTCGGCCGCGACTTTGCGCTGACCGACGCCAACGGCAAGGCCCGCACGCTCGCTGATTTTCGCGGCAAGGCCGTCGTCGTGTTCTTCGGCTATACGCAGTGCCCCGACGTCTGCCCGACCACGCTGGCCACGCTGGCCGAGGCCATGAAGCAACTGGGTGCCGACGCAGATCGCGTGCAGGTGTTGTTCGTCACGATCGATCCGGCACGCGACACGGCAGAGCTGCTGCGCAACTACGTACCGGCGTTCGACCAGCGCTTCATGGGACTTCGAGGCGACGACGGCGCCACGCAGAAGGTGGCGCGCGAATTCAAGATCATCTACCAGAAGCAGCCGGGGTCCACCCCCGAGACCTACACGATGGATCACTCGGCCGGCACCTACATCTTCGATCCGCCGGGGCGGTTGCGGCTCTTCGTCAATCACGGGCAGGGCCCGGAAGTGTTCGCGCACGACCTGCGCGAGATCCTGCGCACGTCGCCCAAGTCCTGAGGCGCCCGCAAACGGGCGCGCGCGACTTCGGCGGACGCGTGGTCTAGAACTCCACCATCTCGAAGTCTTCCTTGCGCGCGCCGCACTCGGGGCACGTCCAGTTGGGCGGCACGTCTTCCCAGCGCGTGCCCGGCGCGATGCCTTCCTCCGGCGACCCGGTGGCCTCGTCGTAGATCCAGCCGCAAATGAGGCACATGTATTTTTTCATCGGGATTTCGTTGTTCCGGGGTGGAGTAAACTCGTAAATTGTAACGTGCCCCGATGCCGCGCCGCGACGCCAAGCAATCTGACGATCCCCATGCCCGACGCCGAATCCGGTTTTCCCCCGCTGGTCCTCACCTTCTCCGCATCCGACCCCTCCGGGGGGGCTGGCATGCAGGCCGACCTGCTGACGCTTGCCAGCATGGGTTGCCATCCGCTGTCGGTGATCACCGCGATCACCGTGCAGGATTCCCTCGGTGTCGAGGCCGTCATGGCCATCGACGCCGACTGGGTCGCCGACCAGGCGCGTTGCCTGCTGGAGGACATGCCCGTCGACGCATTCAAGATCGGCGTGCTGGGCAGCGTGGAGAACATCGCCGCCATTGCCGAGATCGTGTCCGACTATCCGGACGTGCCGCTGATCCTCGATCCCGTGCTGGCCTCCGGGCGCGGCGACGAGCTGGCCACGGAAGACATGACGCGCGCGCTGCGCGAGCTGCTGCTGCCGCAGACCACCATTCTCACGCCCAACAGCCTCGAACTCCGGCGGCTGGCGGAAGCCGAGGAAGACGACGAGCGCACGCTCGAGCAATACGCCGCGAAGCTGATCGAGACCGGCTGCGAATACGTGCTCGTCACCGGCACCCACGAGAACACGCCGCAGGTGATCAACACGCTCTACGGCAAGAACGGTGTCGTGCGCACCGACAGCTGGCCGCGACTTGCCGGCAGCTTCCATGGGTCGGGCTGCACGCTGGCGTCCGCCATCGCGGCGATGCTCGCCAACGGCCTCGACCTGCCCGAAGCGGTCCGCGAAGCCCAGGATTACACGTGGCAGACGCTCAAGAAGGCGTATCGGCCCGGCATGGGCCAATTCCTGCCGGATCGCCTGTTCTGGGCGCGCGAGGAAGCCGATGCCGTGGGCGAAGAGCCGGAAGCGCCGCGCGTGATCGACGTGCGCGGCAGCCACTAGCGTCCTGCTCGCCCGCCCGGCCACGATCGACCGTTAACCCGCCATCCCGGACTTCGTCGTGCGCATCGCCGGCCTCTATGCAGTTTCGCCCGACGTCGACGACACGGCATTGCTAGTCGCGAAAGTGTCGGCGGCGATCAGTGGCGGCGCGACGATGGTCCAGTACCGGCACAAGCCCGCAGCGCCTCCGCTCAGGCTGGAACAGGCGCGTGCGCTGGCCGCCGCGTGCCGCGGACGCGCGCTCTTCATCGTCAACGACGATGCGTCGCTGGCCCGGGCGGTGGGCGCCGATGGCGTGCACGTCGGCGAAGACGATGGCGCGGTGGCCCAGGCCCGTACCATCGTCGGTCCCGGCTGCATCGTCGGCGTGTCCTGCTACAACGAACTCGCGCGCGCGCAGCGCATGGCGGCAGCGGGCGCGGATTACCTTGCCTTCGGCAGCTTCTACACGTCGAGCGTAAAGCCGCTGGCGCGCCGCGCGGCGCTGTCGTTGCTGCGCGACGCTCGTCCGCTCGGCTTGCCGCTGGTCGCCATCGGCGGGATCACGGCGGCCAACGCGGGCGCGCTGATCCACGCCGGCGCCGACGCCGTTGCCGTGATCTCCGACCTGTTCGACCACGACGAAGCCGCCGCAGTTGCGCGTGCTGCTGCTGCCATCGCCGCGCTCTTCCAATCGCAACACCCACCACCAGGATCGCCATGAGCCGCAACGACGAACTCTTCGCGCGCGCGCAGCGCACCATTCCCGCAGGCGTCAATTCGCCGGTCCGGGCATTCCGCTCGGTGGGCGGCACGCCCCGGTTCTTCACGCGCGGACAGGGTCCGTACGTCTGGGATGCCGACGACAAACGCTACATCGACTACGTCGGCTCGTGGGGTCCCGCCATCCTCGGCCACGCGCATCCCGACGTGGTGCGCGCGGTGCAGGAAACCGCCGTGCACGGCTTGTCCTTCGGTGCGCCGACGGAGACCGAGATCGTGATGGCGGAAACATTGGTTCGGCGTCTGCCCTCCATCGAGATGGTGCGCCTCGTCTCCTCGGGCACCGAGGCCACGATGTCCGCGCTGCGCCTGGCGCGCGGCTACACCGATCGCTCGAAGATCCTCAAGTTCGAAGGCTGCTACCACGGCCACGGCGACAGCCTGCTGGTGAAGGCCGGCTCCGGCGCACTGACGTTCGGACAGCCGTCGTCGGCCGGCGTGCCGGCGGCCATCGCCGGTGAGACGATCGTCACCGCGTACAACGACCTCGAGGCCGTTGCAGATGCATTCAAGGCTGACCCGGACAACATTGCCGCGATCATTGTCGAGCCCATTGCCGGCAACATGAACCTGATCATGCCGAAGCCGGGCTTCCTCGAAGGCCTGCGCGAGCTGTGCACCCGCTACGGTGCCGTGCTGATCTTCGACGAGGTGATGACGGGCTTCCGCGTGCACGCGCGCGGCGTGCAGGGCCTGACCGGTGTCACGCCCGACCTGACGACGCTCGGCAAGGTCATCGGCGGCGGCATGCCGGTGGGTGCCTTCGGTGGCAGGCGCGAGATCATGCAGAAAATTGCGCCGCTGGGACCGGTGTACCAGGCCGGCACGCTGTCGGGCAATCCGGTGGCGGTGGCGGCCGGGCTGGCCACGCTGGCAGCCACCGAAGTCCCGGGCTTCTACGAGGCGCTCGCGGCATCGACGAAGCACTTCACCGACGGCATGGTGGCCGAAGCCCAACGTGCGGGCGTTCCGTTCACCGCGCAGGCTGTCGGCGGCATGTTCGGCCTCTATTTCGCGGACCGCATCCCCGACAGCTACGACACGGTGATGGCCACCGACAAGGCGCGCTTCAACCGCTTCTTCCACGCGATGCTCGATGCCGGGATCTACCTGGCGCCGTCGGCCTACGAGGCGGGCTTCGTGTCCGCGGCGCATCGTCCCGAGGACATTGCCGCCACGCATCGGGCCGCGGCGGCCGCCTTCGCCGCCGGCTGATCGGACGGCGGGTCCGCGCGCCTGACGGGCGCGAGCCGTACGCTGAAACGCGCGCAGACCGCTTCCGGAACCTTACGGTGCCCGGATGGGTCATCTGCCTGGTCAACTTGATTCGATGGGCCTACCCAAACCGCCTCGATCAGGAGGAAGCGCGGCGAGAAACCATCGTTCGATGCGTGGCGCAACCGTCGGCCACCACGGTCCGGCCGGGTTCGGTGGCGGGTTGGGCCACCGTCGCCGACGCAGGCAACATGCTATGATTCGACACGATATTTCCTTTTAATTTCATCATCTTCCGCACGTGGACGCACCGGTTCGCAAACGTTTGGGCGAGATCCTCATCGAGCGCGGCAAGCTCGATGTGGCGACGCTCGACCGCGCGTTGCGGCTGCAGCAGGAGTCCGGCGAGAAGCTGGGCGCGTTGCTCGTCACGCTGGGTGTGGTGGCGCAGCGCGAAATTGCCGAGGCCCTGGCGCAGCAACTCGACCTGCCGATGATGGATGTGGCCGCCTACCCGGAATTCCCGATCCTCGAGGAGCGCGTCAGCGCGCGCTTCCTGCGCGAGATGCGCGCGTTGCCGGTGCGCGAGGACGACAACGAAGTGGCGCTGGCGATGGCCGACCCGACGGACCACTACACGATCGGCGCGCTCGAGATGGTCACGGGCCGCACGGTGCGCGCGCTGGTGGCCATCCCGACGGAACTGGAGTCCGCGCTGGAGCGCCTCTACGGCAGCGGCAAGTCGGCACAGAGCCAGGTGATCGGCGATGTCGAGACGCGCGTGGACGAGCTCGACTTCAATGCCGACGTCCAGCAACTGAAGGATCTCGCCTCCGAAGCACCGGTCATCCGCCTCGTCAGCCTCATCATCACCAATGCGCTCGACATGCGCGCGTCCGACATCCACGTCGAGCCCTTCGAGAACCGGCTCTCGGTGCGCTATCGCGTCGACGGCGTGCTGCACGACGTCGAGTCCCCGCCCAAGCGCCTGGCCGCCCCCGTGATCTCGCGGATCAAGATCATGGCCAATCTCGACATCGCCGAACGGCGCCTGCCGCAGGACGGCCGCATCCGGCTGCGCGTGCAGGGCAAGGAGATCGATCTTCGCGTGTCCACCGTGCCAACGATGCATGGCGAATCGGTCGTCATGCGTATTCTCGACAAGGGCGGCGTCGCGCTCGACTTCCACAAGCTGGGCTTCGCCGAAGACACGCTCGCGGCCTTCATCGAAGTCCTGCAGCAGCCGCACGGCATCCTGCTCGTCACCGGCCCAACCGGCTCGGGCAAGACCACGACGCTTTATACGGCGCTTGATCGCCTCAACCAGCCCGACGTGAAGATCCTCACGGTCGAGGATCCGGTCGAGTACCAGATGGTTGGCATCAACCAGATCCAGGTGAAGCCGCAGATCGACCTCACGTTCGCCAACGCGCTGCGCTCGATCGTGCGGCAGGACCCGGACGTGATCATGATCGGCGAGATCCGCGACCTCGAGACCGCACAGATTGCCGTGCAGTCGGCGCTGACAGGCCACATGGTGTTGTCCACGCTGCACACCAACGATGCCGCATCCACGGTCAACCGCCTGCTCGACATGGGCGTCGACGATTACCTGCTCACGTCCACCGTGGTGGGCATCCTCGCCCAGCGGCTCGTGCGGAAGTTGTGTCCGCACTGCAAGGAGCCGTACCACGCATTGCCCGAAATCGTCACGCAACTGGGGCTGGCCAAGTTCGCGCCGCCCGGCGACATCACGCTCTATCACGCGAAGGGCTGCAGCCAGTGCAGCCAGACGGGCTACATGGGCCGCTTCTGCATCCTCGAGATGCTGCCGATGTCCGATCCGCTGCGCAGTCTCATCATGAAGCACGTCAATTCCAACGAATTGAAGGCGCAGGCACAGAAGGACGGCATGGTGTCGATGTACGAGGACGGCATGCGCAAGGCACTGGCAGGCGACACGACATTCGAAGAGGTGCTTCGCGTCACGCGCGAAGCCTGAACGCCGCATGCCGGTCTTTCGCTACCGCGCCGTCAATCCGGCCGGCGAGATCGCCACCGGCGAACTCGAAGCCGCCAACGAAGCCGAGATCGTCGGCAGATTGCGCGACCAGGGGCTGATGCCCACGCAGATCGCGCACGGTGGTGGCGCCGTTGCGGTGGCCGCCGGGGTCCCGCGGGCCGAAGGCGCGCCACGCCGCAGCATGTTCGCGTCGAAGACGGTCACGCGCGAACAGCTGCTCGGCATCACGCGCGAACTCTCGACGCTGCTGCGCGCCGGATTGCCGCTCGATCGCGCGCTCGAAGTGCTGATCGGCCTCGCGCCCACGCCGGTGGCCGGCGCGCTGATGCAAGGCATCCGCGATGACGTGCGCGGCGGCAAGTCGCTGTCGCAGGCGTTGGACGAACGGCGCGAAGTGTTCTCGCGCTTCTACGTCAACATCGTTCGCGCGGGCGAGGCGGGCGGCGCGCTGGGTGTGGTGCTGCAACGGCTCTCCGACACGATGGAGCGCAACAAGGAGCTGCGCGAGTCGGTCAAGTCGGCGCTGATCTATCCGGTCATCCTCGTGTGCGTCGCGGTGGCCTCGGTGGCGTTGCTGCTGATCTGGGTGGTCCCGCAGTTCGAGGCGACGTTCGCGCAGGCCGGCAAGGCCCTGCCACTGCCCACGCTGGTTGTGGTCACGCTGGGCAAGTTCATGCGCACGTGGTGGTGGGCGCTGGCTGCCGCCATCGTGCTTGGCATCATGTGGTACCGCCGCCGCGGCCGCAATCCGGTCATTCGCCAGTGGCGGGATGCGCGCCTGCTGCGCGTGCCGCTGCTGGGCGACCTGATCGGCAAGGTGGAGACCGCACGGTTTGCGCGCACGCTGTCCACGCTGCTGGCCAACGGCGTCACGCTGCTGGCCGGCCTGTCGATCGTCAAGGAGACGATGACAAATGTCGTCATGGCCGACGCGCTCGACGGCGTGATCGGCAAGCTGCGCGAGGGCAAGGGCTTCGGCCGCCCGCTGGCCGATACCGGCCTCTATCCGCGCCTCGCGTCGCAGATGATCCTGGTTGGCGAAGAATCGGGCCGGCTGGAGGAGATGCTGGCGCGGGTGGCCGAGGTCTACGACCGCGAAGTGCAGACGGCCATCAAGCGTTTCCTGTCGGTGCTGGAACCCGTGCTGATCCTGAGTCTGGCCGTGCTGATCGGCGGGATCGTGTTCTCGATCCTGATGGGCGTGATGGGAATGAGCGAACTCGTGGTCTGATCCGGCGTCCAACGTCTCCAGCCCCCGGAAATGCCGGGCAATTGTCGTGGAATGGCAACACTTGCAAGTGCAGTTCACCATGGAACCTACAATGAACCTACAACAGCAGAATCGCCGCGCCCAGCGCGGCATGACCCTCATCGAAATCCTCGTCGTGCTGGTGCTGATCGCCATCGTGATGGGCATCGTCGGCGGCAATTTCATCGGGCAGGGCGAAGAGGCCAAGCGCAAGGCCGCCGCCATCGAGATCGGCCAGATCGGGCAGTCGCTCGACCTCTACAAGCACGAGATCGGCCGCGACCCCACGTCCCAGGAAGGCCTGCAGGCGCTGATCACCGCGCCGTCCGGTGTCGCCAACTGGAACGGTCCGTACTGGAAGAAGGGCACGCTGCCCAAGGACCCGTGGACCAATGATTACAAGTACACGTCGCCGGGCGCCAAGGGGGCCTACGACATCCTGTCGCTCGGCGCCGATGGCAAGGAAGGTGGCGACGGTCCGGCCAAGGACATCACCAGCAATTGAGTGCCGGCCTGCCGCGCCTCGCTTCGGATGAATCGCCAACGTACCGCCGGCGTGTCGCTGCTCGAGCTGATGATCGTGCTGATGATCATGGCCATCGTCGCGGCGCTGGTCGTGCCGATGTTCGGCGGCGGCGTGTCCAACACGCAGTTGCGCAGCGCCGCGCGCCAGCTGGCCTCGGGTTTGCGTCTCGCCCGCAGCGAGGCGGTCACGCAGCGCCGCGAGACGTTCCTCGTGCTTGATGTCGCCGGCCGCCGCTTCAAGGTCGACCGCGATCCAAAGGAACATGCGTTGCCGCGCGACGTCGACCTGAAGCTATACACGGCGCAGAAGGATCTCGTCGACGAGAAAGTTGGCTCCATCCGCTTCTATCCCGATGGCGGCAGCAACGGCGGGCGCATCACCGTGGGTTCCGGCGAGCGCAAGTACGAGATCGACGTCGACTGGCTGACCGGCCGTGTCGCGATCCTCGATTGACCGGATGATGACGCGCCGGCCCTTGCCATCCATCCGCCGTGCCAATCGCGGCTTCTCGCTGCTCGAGGTGCTGGCCGCGTTCGTCATCCTCGCACTGGTGGCCACCGCGCTGTTCCGCCTCTTCTCCGCCTCGCTCAACAACGTGTCGGCGGCGGAGGAGTGGAGCCGTGCACTGCTGGTCGCCGAGTCGCAGCTCGAGGTGGCCGCGGCCACGCAACCGCTCAAGGTGCTGGACGAGCGCGGCGTCGACGAAACCGGCAAGGTGCGCTGGACGGCCAGGGTGGCGACGTACACGGTGCCGGATGTCGACCTGGAACTTGATCGCGCGTCCGACGCGCTGTCGATGCGGCTCTACCGCGTGACGGTGGATGTCGCCTTCGATGGCGCCGACGGCCGCGAGCGCACGCTGTCGCTGGCCACGATGCGCCTCGGGCCGAGGAATCCGGCGTGATCGTTTCACGCGCCCGCGCCCATGGCTTCACGCTGATCGAGCTGATGATCGCGCTGTCGCTGTTCGCGCTGATGTCCGCCGTGCTGTTCGGCTCGCTGCAGCTCGCCGGCCGCACGTGGGATGCGGGTGAGGCCAAGGCCGAGGCCAATTCAAACATGCGGCTCGCCGGCGATTACCTGCGCGGCCAGTTGGCGGCCCAGCATCCGCAGCGGATGCGCAAGATCGCGGAGTTTCCGCTGCTCTTCAGCGGCACGCGCGAGGAGGTCCGCTTCTCGGCCCCGCTGCCCGGACGCGTGGGCGTTGGCGGCATGTGGTTCTACCGCCTTGCCGTGGTCGAGGCCGCAGGCAAGGGCAAGAGCGCGCTGGTGCTGGAGCGCATGGTGCCCGACGTCAACGGCACGACGATGCCCGACTTCAACACGGCGGACCGCTCGGTGCTGGCCGACGACATCGCCTCGATCAAGGTTGGCTATCTCGGCCGCGATCGCGGTTCGAGCTTCGACATTGCGCCCACCTGGCGCGATCGGTGGGACGATCCGCAGGTGATGCCGGTGCTGATCCGCATCGATGTCGCGCCGCGCGTCGGCGCCGCCTGGCCGCCGCTGGTCGTCGCACCGCGCGAGTCACCCGAAGCCGGATGCCGCGCCTGGGACACGCTTCGCCTGCAGTGCGTGGGAGTCTGACGCATGCACGCCGCGCATTCGCCCATTCGCCCGAGAAGCGCGCCACGACGCCAGCGCGGCATCGCGCTCGTGCTGGTGCTGTGGCTCACGATCCTGCTGATGGTCATCGCCGGCGGCTTCGCGTTCTCGATGCGCAGTGAAGCGATGTCCGCCCGCAACGCGCTGTCGCTGGCGCAGGTGCGCGCCGTGGCCGACGGCGCCGTCGAGCGCATGGCCTTCGAGCTGTCGCGGCCGCGCTATCCCGCGGCGTGGGCAAGCGACGGCCAGATGCGGCGCTGGAAGGAAGGCGACGTCGATGTGGTGGCCACCGGTGTCGATGAGTCTTCGCGCATCGACATCAACGCTGCGCCGGATGCATTGCTGAAGGGCCTGATCGAGCAGGTGGGGGGCGCCGACGCCGAGACTGCCGCGCGCATCGTCGACGGCATCCTCGACTGGCGCGACGCCGACGAAGCGAAGCGTCCCAATGGCGCCGAGGAGTCCGACTATCGCCAGGCCGGGCTCCCGCAACGTCCGCCCAATGCCCCGTTCGAAACCGTCAGCGAAGTCGCGCGCATCCTCGGCATGACGCCGGCCATCTATGCGCGCATCGCCGACAGCCTCACCGTCAATTCCCGCCAGCCCGGCATCAATCCGCTTACCGCATCGCGCGATGTGTTGCTGGCGCTGCCCAACGCCACGCCGGCCATTGTCGACCAGTACATGCAGCAGCGGGCCGAGGCACTGGCGTCGAAGCTGCCGGCGCCGCCCTTTCCGCCGGCCTCGCCCTTTGCGGCCGGCGCGGTGCCGGTCTGGCGGATCCGCGCGCAGGCCACGGCTGCCGATGGTGTAACCTTCGCCCGCGATGCGGTGGTCCGCCCGTCCGGCGAAGCCCGCCGGCCGCTGATTGCGCTGACCTGGGCCGACGGCGTGACCCAGGCCGCACCCGTGGCCGTCACGCCCTAGCGCGACGCCCGAAACCGCACAGGAAAATTACCGGATGGCCAACCGCGAGCTGACCCTGCCTTCACTGGCGCCCCGCATGCAAGAGCTTGCGCGGCGGCTGGGGCTCGCCGGCTTCTGGGACTGGTGGTCCGCGCAACTCGATCCGCTGGTGCCGAAGGCGCCGCGCGCCGCGCTTGCCCGGCGCCGGATGCGCACGGTGATCGCATTCGACGGCGACCACGCCACGGTATGGCGACCGGTACTCGACAATGGCCGCGCGATGATGAAGGCCGGCACGGCCATTGCGCTGACCGGTGACGCCGCGGCCATCCAGGCCGCCGGCCGCGCCGCCATTGCTTCGTTGGCGCCGATGGTCTACGGCGGCAGTGCCCCCGCGCAACGCGTGGTCGTGGCGGTGCCGGCGCGTGAAGTGCTGCGCAAGACCATCGATTTGCCTGCGGCCGTCGAGGAGAACCTGCGCCAGGCCCTGACCTACGACCTCGACCGGCACACGCCCTTCAAGGCCGAGGAACTCTACTTCGACGCGGTGGTGGCGCGACGTGATGCGGTGCGTGGCATCGTGCACGTCGACCTGGCCGCAGTGCGGCGCGCCGCGGTCGACCCGGCGTTGAAGCTCGTCGCCGCGTGGGGTGCGGAAGTCGTCGCGGTCGTCCCGGCGTCCACCGACATGGCGACGCCTTCGCGCGTCAACCTGCTGCCGCTCTCGATGCGGCCGTCGCGTTCGTTGTGGCGGCGCTGGCAGTTCTGGGTTCCGCTGGCGGTCGTCGCGCTGCTGATCCTCGCGGCCATCCTGATTCCGTTGTGGCAGAAGCGCGACTACGCCATCCAGTTGAACAGCCTTGCCGACCAGGCGCGCGCGCAGGCCGCGATCTCCGAAACGCTGCGCCTTGAACTCGATGGCAAGGTCGCCGACTTCAACACGGCACTCGAACGCAAGTACGCGTACCCCGGCGCGCTGCAGACGCTCGACTATGTGAGCAAGCTGCTGCCCGACGACACCTGGCTCACGCAATTCGAATTGAAGGGCGTGACCAAGGGCAAGGAAGTCCAGCGCGAAGTCCTGGTGCGCGGCGAAACGCTCAATGCCGGGCGGCTGGTGCAGCTCTTCGAGGATTCGCAGCACTTTGCGCAGGCCGCGCCACGCGCGTCCACCACCAAGATCCAGCCCGGCCCCGGCGAGATCTTCGACCTCGGCGCGCAGATCAAGCCCCGTGCCGTGCCGGGTCGCGTGGCACTGCTGGTCCGCGAAGGCGCGCCCGGCGTGGCCGCTCCGGACGCCGCAGCACCCGGTACGCCCGCTGCCGCCGCGGCGCCCGGTACCGCAACGGCGCCGGGCGGTACGGTTGCCCCGTCTCCTGCCACCGCGCCTGCGCCAGCTCCTGCTGCGGCGCCTGCGCCCGCAACCGGACCAACCTCTTCACCGGCCACCTCACCTACAACCGCAAAGCCGACCGGCAGCGGGGCCACCCCCGTCGCGCCTGCCACCAACGCCGCGCCCCCGACGCCACCCGTTGCGGCGCCCAGGGACGGGGCCAAGGCGCCGCAACCCGCCGGGGGAGGCAAGCCATGACGCCCGCCTTCGCCGCCCGCCTGTCCCCGCCGCAACAACGCTCCGCCGCCGTCGCGCTGCTGGTACTGGCGGTGGTGCTGGTCCTGCTGGTCGTGGCCGGCCCGTTGCTGTTGCTGCACCGGCACTACGATGGTGTGATCGCGGACCTGACCGATCGCCTCGAGCGCTATCGCCGGGTCTCGGCGCAGGCGCCGGAACTGCGCCGTGCGCTCGACGTGATGAAGGACAAGGACGGCCGCCGCTTCTTCCTCAAGAACACGGCGCCGAACCTTGCCGGGGCCGAGTTGTCCGATCTCGTGCGCGGCGCCATCGAGAACAATGGTGGCCGCATCACCACCAGCTCCAATCCCAGTCCCCGTGACGAGGGCCGCTTCAAGCAGCTTTCGGTCTCGGTGCAGTTTTTTGCAACAACCCCGGCGCTGGCCAAGGTTCTGCAGGCGCTGGATACGCAATTGCCCTACCTGACGGTCGATAATCTGTCGATCCGGCCGCTGTCCGCGTTCCGGGGGTTCAAGCCGGGGCCGGGACAGGAGCCCGAGAACAACGTGCAGCTCGAGGTCTCGGCGCTGGCCTACCCGGAGGCGGCCAAGCCGGCGCCTGCCAAATGACGGAGATGTTGCGATGAACATGATGCAGACCACGCTGCGGAGTTGGGCCTTCTGGCTCCTGCCGTTCGTGCTGCTCGTCCTGTTGATCGGCTGGCAGACCGACTGGGGGCGCGGTTTCACGCGCGTGCCGCCGCCTGCCGCCTCGGCGGTACCTCCCCCCGTCACGGTGGCGGTATTGCCGATCTACGAACCCGACGCCACCACCGCCACCAGCCGTGACGCCATTGATCGCACGCTTTTCAACCCCACGCGCCGGCCCGCACCGGTTGCCGTGGCGGAGGCCGCCAAGCCCCGGATGCAGCGCGGGCAGTTCGCGCTGACCGGGACGCTCATCACCGACGGCAAGTCCACGGCGTTCCTGCGCGACGTCAGCGGCGGCAAGGCGCGCCGCGTGATGCAGGGCGAATCCGTCAACGGCTTGCTCGTCGCCGAGGTCAAGGCCGACCGGGTCCGCCTGACGCTGGGCGACGAAGTCGAAGAACTTGCCCTCAAACTCGCGGTCGGACCCCGGACGACCATCCAGCCGGTGGTACCGGGCCCCGGGGCTGCCGCGGCCGCTGCGGCAGCCGCCGGATTGTCGCCCGCCGAAGCCGCGCGACTGGCGCCGCAGGTCCGCGATGTCGCCGATGTGCTGGCCGAGCGTCGCCGGATGGCGCGCGAAGCCGAGGCCGCGGCGGCCGGACGCCCACCGGGCTCGCCGATCGTGCCGGCGGCCCCACCCGGTCCGGTGCCGGCGGCCGCAGCAGCGCCTGCCGCTGCGGCGGCACCCTCCGACCCTGGGTGGTCGTCCGTGTATCAACGTTATCAACAACCGCGGCGATAAAGTCGTGCTGCGTACCAACCTTCAACGACCCATGCCGGTCGGCGCGTGATCGCAACCCTTAACGCCGTCCAGGACACAACAACAATGCGCAATCCCTCCCTGGCCCGACTCCTGGCCTGCTGCACGCTGGCGGTGCTGGTCGCGTCGTGCGCGACGCCAGCCTCGCAGGACACGCCGTCGCTGGCCCGCTCGGCGCTGAACCGCGGCACCGGCATGTCACCCGCGCTCGCCGATGCTGCCGGCCGGGCGCAGATGCCCACCGAACAGCAGACGCCCGTCACCGACAAGGCCAGCATGTTTCGCGGCAGCGGCGTCGTGGTCAAGGGACTGCAGCCGGGAGGCGCACTACCGGCGGGACCCGTCATGCAACCCCCCGGTGGAGGCGTCGTCCTCAATTTCGAAGGTGCAGACCTGCGCGAGGTCGTGCGCAACATCCTGGGCGATATCCTCAACGAAAACTACACGATCGATCCGTCCGTGGGCGGCACGGTCACGATCCGCACGTCCACCGGCATCCCGCGCGAGGCGCTGCCGGCCACGCTTGAAACGCTGCTCCGGCAGAACGGCGCCACGATGGTCAAGAGCGGCGGTCTCTATGTGATCGTGCCGCAGGCGGCCGCCGTGCGCGGCAACATCACGCCGCAACTCGGCAACTCGGCGCGCGCCTTGCCTCCGGGCTTCTCGGTGCAGATCGTCCCGCTGCGCTACGTCGGCGTCCGCGAGATGCTGCGACTGCTTGAGCCGTTTGCGAAGGACGCGCAGGCGGTGCGACCCGATGAGCTGCGCAACCTGCTGGTGCTGGCGGGGACGGAGCGCGAGCTGCGGCACTTGATGGACACCATCGACATGTTCGACATCGACTGGATGGCCGGAATGTCGGCGGGCGTGTTCACGCTCAAGAACTCCGATGTCAAGTCGGTGATGACCGAGCTGGAGAAAGTCCTGGGCGACCGCAACCTGAGTCCGCTGACCGGCATCCTGCGCATCGTTCCCATCGAACGGATGAACGCGCTGCTGGTGATCACGCCGCAGCCTGCATACCTCGAAGAGGTCAAGAGGTGGGTCGAGCGCCTGGACCGCAGCAGCGAAACGGGCGGCGGGCTGCAGTTCTACGTCTACCACTTGCAGAACACCCGCGCCGAAAAGCTGGCCCCGTTGATGCAGCAGGCGTTCACCGGCCGGGTCACGCAGCCGGCGGCAAGCTCGGCGCCCACGCTGGCACCTGGCACGCCTGCAGGCACGATCGTCAACCCGCCCCCGTTCCAGAACCAGGCCTCCGGCGCCGTCGGCAGTGCCGCCCCCGCCGCATCGGCTGCCGTCGCAGCCGTGACGGCAGGCGCAGCCGCCCGTGCGGCGGGCGCAGCGGCCGATGGCTCCGGCATTGTGCGCAACCTCCAGGTCGTCGCGGACAAGGACAACAACACGCTGCTGATCATCGCCACGCCGGCGGAGTACTCGATCATCGAGGCCGCGCTGAAGAAGCTCGACATCCCGTCGCGCCAGGTGTTGATCGAAGTCACGATCGCGGAAGTTGGCCTCAAGGACGACCTTGAGTTCGGCGTCGAATGGCTGTTCAAGGGCGGCGCGCCATCGGGGCGCGGGGCGGGCGGCCTCTTCAACAGCACGCCGGCATTCAATCCTGGCGCTGCGGCGGTTCCGGCCAAGGGGCTCGGTGCCAACATCGCGCAGGGTTTCGTCTACTTCATCAACAACGCCAATTTCCCCGGCGGGGTCCAGGCTGCGCTGAGGCTGCTTGATAGCTATGGCAGCACCAAGATCGTGGCCAATCCCCACATCGCCGCGCTGGATAACCAGAAGGCCACGATCAAGGCGGGCGATCGCATTCCCATCCGCCAGGAAACGCAGGTCGGCGGCACGCTCAACGGGGTGACGACCACATCGCAGTACATCGACACCGGCGTGCTGTTGCAGGTGACGCCTCACATCAATGCCGGGGGGCTCGTGTCGCTCGAGGTCCAGGCCGAGGTCAGCAACCCCGGCGTCCCCGCCTGCGACCTGTGCGCGCCGCCGATCAACACGCGCTCGGTGCAGACCTATGTCGCGGTCAACAGCGGGCAGACCATGGTGATGGGTGGCCTGATCGGCGAAGTCCGCTCCAATACCTCCGAGGGCTTGCCGCTCATCTCGCGCATCCCCCTGCTCGGGGCGCTCTTCGGCAGCCAGGCGCTGAAGAACACCCGGACCGAACTCGTCCTCTTCATCACGCCACGCGTCGTGGAGAGCGAGCTCGACATCCGGGGCGCCATCGAGGATCTGCGCAAGAAGATGGACAACCTCGACCGGCTCTATCCTTACCTCAAGCCCTTCCCGGATCTCGTGTTCCCGCCGGTGACCCCGCCGCCGGCGCCGGCCCGGATCCCGATTCCCTCGGCCAACTGAAAGAAGAATGATGTTTTTGGAGCACTTTTCAGGTTTTACGCATTTTTCGCGCGTTTCCGTCGCTGTTTCCCGACATGGCTGTCGGGCATTGGCGACATTGATGCTGGCCGCCCTGGGCGCCTGCGCCAGTGCTCCGCCGGCGCCAATGGCCCCCCCGGCCAATACGCCGGAGGCCCGCCAGGCCTACGTGACGGAGCGCGTCAAGGCCCGCTGGGCAGCGCTGATCAAGGACGACATGGACGCCGCCTACGCCTATATGAGCCCCGGTTCGCGCGCAGTGACAAGCCTCGAGAAATACAAGTCCACCATTCGGCGCGGGGCCTTCCGCGAGGTCGTCATCGACAGCGTCGTCTGCGAGGGAGACGCCTGCAAGGTGCGGTTGATGCTAACCTACGACCATCGGCAGATGAAGGGCATCACGACGCCGGTGAATGAAGCCTGGATTTTCGAGAGCGGACAGGCTTGGTACGTGAACTGAATTGTATGTTTTGCCAAGCAGTGTCGTCACTTTGAGACGTTGTAGAAAATCCACATGTCAGCCTCTGGGCGAACGGCTTTGTTTGTCAAAAGAGGCTGGCTGTAATAACATTCGCGTGCTGTCGGTTCTAAAGTGATCACTTTAAACAGCACTCAATAAAGAAGGAGTCTTCACCCACTATGAATACGTTCAAACAGAAATCCGTCTACGCCGTCCTGGCTGGCCTGAGCGCGCTTGGCGCGACCGGCGTCGCCGAAGCGGTGTCAGTCAACCCGAATGGTCTGGGCCAAGCCCTGATCTACCCGTACTACACGGTGCGTGAGCCGAAGGCGCTCTCCCCGTACAACTCGTTGCTGTCGGTCGTCAACTCGACTGGTTCCGCGAAGGCCGTCAAGGTCCGCTTCCTGGAAGGCAAGAACAGCCGCGAAGTACTTGACTTCAACTTGTACCTGTCGGCCAAGGACGTCTGGACTGCCGCCATCATCCCGACCACGGATGGCGCTGGCATCTTCACGACGGACAAGTCCTGCACGACGCCGACGGTGTCGTCCAGCTCGGCTGCCCCGACCGGGTTCGTCAATTTCGCCTACACGGGCGGCAATGACGACAAGGCCGGCACGTCGCTCGACCGTACCCGTGAGGGCTACGTCGA
Source organism: Betaproteobacteria bacterium (assembly GCA_031398535.1). GTDB lineage: Bacteria > Pseudomonadota > Gammaproteobacteria > Burkholderiales > Casimicrobiaceae > VBCG01. The sequence goes on from JANNNM010000360.1 coordinate 18,007, forward strand.
AATCATCGAAATGGGCAACGTCATCGGCGCGACTGCCGCTGCCGTGACCCACTCGGCTGGTGTCCCGTCCTGCTCGCCGCTGTCTGGCGCGTCGGCGGATACGGTTGCCGGCTCGGGTGGCCTGTTTGGCTCCATGACGCTGATCAACGTGCTTCGCGGTGAAGACTTCGCAATCGACGCAACGGCGCTGGACGGCTTCTCGTCCGTACCGCTGTGGAACTCTGCGGGCTCGATCCTCCCGAACCTCGCCAACGTCAACCCGAAGACCTCGGTTGTTGTCGCTGCCTCGACGGTGTACATCACCGACTGGTCGGCCTCGACGAACCCGGTCGATCCGGTCTCGGCCGTGCTGATGCACAGCAACGTGTACAACGAATTCGTTCTGGATGCCAACACCAAGTCGGGTACCGACTGGGTCGTGACGTTCCCGACGAAGGCGTTCTACTACTCGGGCCTGACGGTCACCAAGCTGTTCCAAAGCAACTTCGGCGCCTCGGGCGCGTGCGACGATGTGGTGGTCACGCAGTACGACCGCGAAGAGCGCACGATCGTCTCGCAGACGTCGTTCTCGCCGCCGCCGCCCACGCAGACGGATTCGCTCTGCTGGGAAGCTAACGTGATCACGTTGAACAACACCAACGTGCTCGGCTCGAAGAACGTTTCGAACATCCCGTCGTCGTTCTCGAACGGCTGGATCGCTCTTAACTTCAACGGCTCGTCGGTTCCGGCTGGCAAGCATCAGCTGATTGGTGGCTCGTCGCAAACGTTCAACACGAAGACCGGCACCACGATCGGCCTTCTGTCGACGACGTTCAACGGCCTGCCGGTTGTCGGCTTCGCTGCAATCACGTTCGAAAACGAGACGCTGCCTTCCGGCGGTGGCCCGATCCAGTCGAACTACGGCGGCAACCTGAACCACAAGGTAACCTCCGACGTCAAGTAAGAGTCGGCGTTTCAGTCGTATCGGGGCGAGGAGCAATCCTCGCCCCTTTTTTCTTCCTGAGAGGCGCGGCACAAGCCGCCCGCCAAGGCACGATGAAAACTGCATTCCCCCCCAATTTCGCGGTAATCCTGGTGATGGCCGCAGCGCTGGTGCTGGGGCCCGGACCCGCGCTTGCGCAGTCCGACAACCCTGACACGGTACTGATCAGCAACAGCGTGGCCAAGGTCACGCGCGCCGACTACGATACCGAGCTGTTGCGCCTGCCCATCGAGACGCGCGCCGGTTTCGCCAACAACCCCCGTCGCGTGAATGACCTGCTGACGCGCATGCTGGTCCAGAAGACCTTGGCCGTTCAGGCGCGCAACGCGAAGGTCGACGTGGCGCCCGAGAATGCGCTGCGCCTCCGGATGGAAGTGGACCGGCTGCTGGGACAGCTATATATCGAACGCCTCGAGGCTGAGGCGGGCGCGGAGTTTGACGCGTCCAGGTCGCGCTACGAAGCGCGGGCGCGCGAGCTCTACGTCATCGATCGTGCGCGCTTCGAGCGTCCGGAACAGCTGGTCGTCACGCATATCCTGTTTGATCCGAAGAAGCGGGGCGCTGATGCCGCGAAGGCATTGGCCTTCGAGACGCGCGCGAAGATCGTGGCTGGCGCCGACATGGGCGCGCTGGCCAAGGCGCAGTCCGACGACCCCTCCGCGCAGACCAACAATGGCCGCATCGACTGGTTCGGTCGCAAGGAGATGGACGCCGCATTTGCGGATGCTGCCTTTGCGCTGCAGAAATCCGGCGATGTCAGCGAACCCATCCAGTCGCAGTTCGGCTGGCACGTCATCCGCCTCGAGGCACGGCGTGCGCCTGAAGTGCCGCCATTCGAGATGGTGCGTGAGGCGCTGCTTCAGGAACAGCGCAAGAAATTCGTCGACGAGCGACGCGAAGCCGCCATCGCCAGCATCCGGCGCGACGCGCAAACGCAGGTCAACCGCGAAGCCGTGGATGCGCTCACGCCCCGCGTGGACATCGATGCGGCCAAGCGCGCGCTGGGCATGGTGCCCGACGCGCCCGCCAGTGCGGCACCATCTGCGGCACCTGCGCCCCGGTAGCGGGGCCTCGTTGACGCAGCTGCGGGCGCCGCGCGCATGATCTCGCCGTCAACCTCCGCCGGCCGTGCTGTCGTACCCGCGCCGACTGCGGCCGTGCGCGATCGCGCGCTCTTCGTCAATTTCTTCAAGCGCGAGCTCAATACCCGCTACCTCGGCAGCGTATCCGGCTTTGCGTGGGCCTTCGTTCATCCGCTGATCCTGCTGGTCGTCTACCACTTCGTGTTCACGACCATATTCCGCACCACCGGGTTCGGCAGCCAGAGCTTCCTCGCGTTCGTGGCCGTGGCATTGTGGCCATGGCTCGCGGCGCAGGAAGGCATCCAGCGCGCTGCCACCAGCCTGGCCGGCTATGCGGGCCTCATCCGCAAGGTCGCGTTTCCGCACGAACTCGTCATCTACGCCTCGGTCACGGCCACGCTGGCCCTGCAACTTGCCGGCTACCTCGTCGTGCTGCTGGCGCTGGTGGCCTTCGGCGAGCCGATCCACCTTGAGGGACTGCTGCTGGCCCTGCCGCTGTGGGGGGTGATGGCCATTGGCGTCATCGGCGTCGCGCTGTTCTTCGCGGCGTTGCAGGTCTTCATCCGCGACGTCGAGCATGTGCTGATGCCGAGCCTCATGATCCTGATGTACCTGACGCCGATCCTGTATCCGCTGACGCTGGTGCCGGAGGTGATGCGGCCCTGGGTGGCGCTCAATCCGTTCAGCTGGCTGGTCAGCCGGCTGCGCGATGCGTTGCTGGACGGCAGGCTGGCGCTCGAGTGGGGCGATGCGGTCGCCGTGCTGGTGGCGTTGGCGATCTTCTTTGCCGGCCGCTGGGTATTCCGCCGCCTGTCGCCGTATTTCGAGGACTTCGTGTGAAGAACGACGCGGCAGGTGCGCCGCTGCTGTCGCTCGAGGGGGTCGGCAAGGACTATGCGAAAGTGGAGTCGAGGGGTGGACAGGTGCGCCTCGTGTGGGACCTGCTGCGCGGGCACGGGGCTGCCAATGTCTTTCGCGCGCTTGATGACGTCAACTTCAAGCTTGAGCGCGGCCAGTCGCTCGGCATCGTCGGCGAGAACGGCGCCGGCAAGTCGACGTTGCTGAAGGTCGTCGCGGGCGTCATTGCACCCACGCGCGGTCGCGTGCAGGTCAACGGGCGCGTCGGCGCGTTGCTGGAACTGGGCTCGGGTTTTCATCCGGACTACACGGGCCTTGCCAACATCGAACTCTCCGCCGCGCTGCTCGGGCTGTCGCCGCGGGAGATTGCGTCGAAACGCGAGGAGATCGTGGCGTTCGCCGACATCGGCGACCACATCAACGAGCCGATCAAGCACTATTCGTCGGGCATGGTCGTGCGCCTGGGCTTTGCCGTGGCGACGGCATTGCGCCCGGACATCCTCATCACCGACGAGGTGCTGGCGGTGGGCGACGAGTCGTTCCAGAAGAA
>JANNNM010000573.1:0-5291 GCA_031398535.1 Betaproteobacteria bacterium
AGTGCCAGATCAAGGAGGTCTACACCGGCATCGCGGGCAGCCACATCCGCTGCTACTCGTCGCACGGCATGGTGGCGATCAAGGAGAAGGAGGTCACGCAGGCCGACATCGACCGCGTGGTGGAGACCGCCAAGGCCATCCCGATTCCCAACGACCAGCAGATCCTGCACATCGTGCCGCAGGGCTTCACGATCGACGGCCAGGAGGATGTGCGCGAGCCGCTCGGCATGAGCGGCGTGCGGCTGGAAGTGGACGTGCACATCGTCACCGGCGCCGTCTCCGCCGTCGAGAACATCACGAAGTGCATCCGCCGCTGCGGCATCGAGGTGCGCGACGTGATCCTGCAGCCGCTCGCCTCCGCGGCGGCCGTGCTGTCCGACGACGAGAAGGATCTCGGCGTGTGCCTGATCGACATCGGAGGCGGCACCTCCGACATCGCCGTCTACGCCGGTGGTTCGATCCGCCACACGGCCGTGATTCCCATCGCGGGCGACCAGGTAACCAACGATATCGCGATGACGTTGCGCACGCCGACCAAGGATGCGGAGGAACTGAAGGTGCGCTTCGGTTGCGCGCTGCGCCAGCTGGCTGACGCCAACGACATCATCGAAGTGCCCGGCGTGGGCGAGCGCGCGCCGCGCAAGCTGTCGCGCCCGATGCTGGCCGAGGTGATCGAGCCGCGCATCGAGGAACTCTTCCAGTTCGTGCAGTCCGAGGTGCGGCGCAGCGGCTTCGAGGAAATGATCTCGTCGGGTGTCGTCATCACTGGCGGCTCGTCGCAGCTGCAGGGACTGGCGGAACTGGGCGAGGAGGTCTTCCACATGCCGGTACGGATCGGTCTCCCGAACTACAACGGCGGACTCGCGGACGTGGTGAAGAACCCGCGTTACGCCACCGCCATCGGCCTCTTGATGGAAGGGCGCGACCAGTTTTTGCGCGGCGAGGCGGCGCGGGCCCAGGTGGCCGGCATCGGCGGCGCAGCGGAACGGATGAAGCAATGGTTCAAGGCGAATTTCTAGAAGAAAAAGCAACAGGGATCACGGGAAGTCAAGGCGCAGCAGTTTTCATTCTTTGGTTCGTTTCGACAGGAGAACATCATGTTTGAGATCATCGACCAGGCACCGCAGGACGGCGCAGTCATCAAGGTCATCGGAGTGGGCGGGTGCGGCGGCAACGCCGTGGAGCACATGATCGGACGCGGCCTCACCGGCGTGGAGTTCATCTGCGCCAACACCGACTCGCAGGCGCTGAAACGATCGACGGCGCGCACGCAGCTGCAACTGGGCTCCACGCTGACGCGCGGCCTGGGCGCGGGGGCGAAGCCCGAGATCGGCCGCGACGCCGCGATGGAAGACCGCGACCGCATCGCCGAGATGATCACGGGTGCGGACATGCTGTTCATCACCGCCGGCATGGGCGGCGGCACCGGCACGGGCGCCGCGCCCGTCATCGCCGACATCGCGAAGAACATGGGCATCCTGACCGTCGCGGTCGTGACGCGTCCCTTCAAGTTCGAGGGCAAGCGCCAGCGCGTCGCGCAGGCCGGCATCGAGGAGCTGCAGAAGAAGGTCGATTCACTGATCATCATCCCCAACGACAAGCTGATCGACGTGCTGGGCGATGACATCGCGCTGCTGGATGCCTATGCCGCCGCCAACGACGTGCTGCACGGCGCGGTGGCCGGCATCGCCGAGGTGATCAACAACGCCGGTCTCGTCAACGTCGATTTCGCGGACGTGCGCACGGTGATGGGTGAAGTCGGCATGGCGATGATGGGCTCGGCCACCACCAGCGGCGTCGAGCGCGGCCGCCTGGCGGCGGAGCAGGCGGTGAAGAGCCCGCTGCTGGAGGATGTGGACCTGGCGGGCGCGCGCGGCGTTCTCGTCAATGTCACCGCGTCGGCCGGCCTCAAGATGAAGGAGTACTACGAGGTGATGAACACGATCAAGGCGTTCACCGCCGAGGATGCGATGGTCATCGTCGGCACGGTGATCGACGAGTCGATGGGCGATGCATTGCGCGTCACGATGATCGCGACGGGCCTGGGTGGCGTTGCCACGGCCACGACGGTCAAGCGCACGCCGAAGCTCGAGATCCTCGAAAACGTCACGATGGGCCAGCGCAACGGCACGGACGGCATGGCGATGCCGGTCGAGACCATCAACTACGACACCCTTGACTCGCCGGCCGTGGTGCGTCGCGGGCGCTCGTCGATGCCGGCGTCCTCGTCGTCGAGCTTTGACGCGGCGGACATCCCGGCGTTCCTGCGCAAGCAGGCCGACTAGCTCCGGGCCGTCCCATTCCCCGGAGCCCATGCTAAACTCCCAGGCTAACTCGTTGAACCAACGCGGAAATACCATCAGGCTCACGGCGCTACCGATGCTGAAGCAACGCACGCTCAAGACGTCCACCAAGACCACCGGGGTGGGCGTGCACACGGGCGTGCGGGTCGAACTGGGGCTGCGTCCGGCGGCGCCCGACACGGGCATCGTATTTCATCGCACCGACCTGCCCGGGATGCCGTCGATCCCGGCGCTGACGGCCTATGTCGGCGACACGCGGCTCTCGTCCACGTTGAAGGGCAACGGCGGCAGCGTCTCGACGGTGGAACACCTGATGTCGGCGTTGGCGGGCCTTGGCATCGACAACCTGCACGTCGACATCGCCGGTCCGGAAATCCCGATCATGGACGGCAGCGCCGGACCCTTCGTCTTCCTGCTGCAGACGGCGGGCATCATCGAGCAGTCCGCTGCCAAGCGCTACCTGCGCGTGCTGCAGCCGGTCGAGTTCAAGGACGGGGACAAGTGGGCGCGCTTCGAGCCCCGCGACGGGTTCGTGCTCGACTTCACCATCGACTTCCCGCATCCGGTGTTCGGCGTCGAGAACCGTCACGTCGTCGTCGACTTCGCCGAGCATTCGTACGCGAAGGAAGTGGCCCGCGCCCGCACCTTCGGCTTCATGCAGGACCTTGAGGCCATGCGCGCGGCCGGCCTCGGCCTGGGCGGCAGCCTGCAGAACGCCATCGTGCTGGACGAGTTCGGCATCCTGAACAGCGAGGGCCTGCGCTACGACAACGAGTTTGTCCGGCACAAGGTGCTCGATGCCATCGGCGACCTGTATCTGCTGGGCCATCCGCTGATCGGGCAGTACACGGCGTACAAGTCGGGCCACGCGATCAACAACCAGCTGGCGCGCGCGCTGCTGGCCAGGCCCGACGCCTTCGAGATCGTCACGTTCAACGACGCGTCGACCGTGCCTTCGGCGTTCCACGACTGGTCGATGACGCCCGCGTGATGCGGGCACTGCCTCCGCCCGCCGTCGCCGGGACGTTTTGACATGGTGCTCGTCCGGCTGCTGTTGTTCTTTGCGCTGGCCACGATTGTTGTCTCGGCGATCCTGTATCTCTTCAAGCGGGATCGTCGCTATCTGGCCTTCATCGGGCAGGTGATCAAGTACACGATCCTGCTGCTGGCGGGCGTGCTGGTCTTCTATCTGTTTGAACGGCTGGTCTTGATGGCTTGATGCCATCTACTGCATTTATCTTCGGGTAAAGTCCGTCAAATAAGGATATCAACTGCTAGCCGCCCCGCCGCATCAACCGCTCGACTGCGGTGCGAAGCGGCCCGGGGGGCAGCGACTGCGCCAATTGCCCCAGCGGCACCTTGTCGACTCTATCTCGTTGAATTTTATCGAATTTACCGGGTTCCGGCGCCATGCCGCCGACTTGCACGCGGACCCGTAATTCAGTAAAGTCCCACCCTTCGCGCCGCAAGCTGGCCAGGACGTCCGGCGTCCGTTGGCGGACCACCGCCGCAATCGCGCCGGCCGAAACGGACAGTTCCAGCGTTGCAGTCGTCGTCTCCGCAGCCCGAACCCGGTCCGCGAAGGCGCGCGGCAGGCTTCGGCGCACGGCAGCAGTCACCCGGGCTTCACGTTCGGACCGTTCGTACCACGCGGCAATTCGCGTGTCCGCAGCCAGAACGCGCGACAGCGATTGCATGGGAACGGGTCGGGCCACGATGTCTTCGAATTCGAAATCAGGCGCCCCATGAGGGCGCAAGCGTGGAGGGTACAGGATTGAACATCATTCTGGTCGCGGGCGCCAATGCGCGCGCTCGCACGATCACGCTGGACTGGCGGCACTGGAGCATCGGCGGCGCGGCGCTGCTGGTCGTGTTCCTCGTCTTCACGTTTGCGTTCAATTTCGTCACCCTCAAATGGGCGGCGGCGGCCCAGCATCCATGGCTCCAGCGCATCGTGCTGGCCGACCAGCGCGAAGAGGCAGCGCGCACGCACGAACGCGTGCAGGTGCATCTCAACACGATGGCCATGCGCCTCGGCGAATTGCAGGCGCAGATGTTGAGGCTCGACGGCCTGGGCGACCGTCTTGCCAAGACCGCGGGATTGAAACCACAGGAATTGCCGTCGTTGCAGACCGGCGCAGTCCCCGGCCGGGGTGGCGCCATGTCCTCGGCGCCGTCGCGCGACTTGTCGGTGCAGGAATTTGCCGACCTGGTGGGCAGCCTGGCGCGCCAGATGGACGCGCGGTCCGACCAGTTGTCGGTATTGGAGGCGCTGCTGGTGCACGACTCCGCCAATCGCAAGTTCCTGCCCACGCTGTACCCGATCCTCGACGGCTGGTATTCGTCGAACTTCGGCTACCGGATCGACCCCTTCAATGGCCAGCAGTCGATGCACGAAGGCATCGATTTCCCGGCCGAGGCCGGAACGCCCATCGTGGCCGCCGCCAGCGGCAAGGTCATCTATGCCGAGTGGCATCTCCAATATGGTAAAATGCTCGAAATTGATCACGGCAACGGACTTGTGTCGCGTTATGCACATGCCTCGAACCTGCAGGTCAAGGAAGGCGATCTCGTCGTGCGCGGCCAGCGTGTCGCCAATGTCGGGTCGACGGGACGGTCCACCGGTCCGCATCTGCACTTCGAAGTCCGGCTGAACGGCGTCCCGCAGAATCCGGCGCGGTTCCTCCAGGCCGCCAATCTCAACTGACATCAATCCGGAACACGCGGCAACTGGGGTGAGGTGCAGTCCTCGCCCCTTGTTTTTTGCCGATCCGGCGTCACGTACCAGAGTCCCGACGCGAAGCTCATGATCTCCAACATCCTTACCCGCATCTTCGGCAGCCGCAACGAGCGCCTGCTGAAGCAATACGCGCAGGCCGCGTCCGCGTAGCAGCGAATTCCGCCTTCGAAACCCTTTTTACGGCACCAGCTGTATTCGGCCGTTCCACTTTGGTTTTGAATGCGGCAGCTCTCATAAGCCGAAGCTTC
>JANNNM010000578.1:0-5933 GCA_031398535.1 Betaproteobacteria bacterium
GTCGTGGGTTGACCTCCCGCTTTTTTTGCCCTCACGCGCCCGAACCCGATGTATGCGGCGAGACCTAAGCCCGCCCCGCACGGCCCGCCGCTCACCGCGGCGACGCTGAATACGTTAGGCACAACGCAGCAACAAACAAGCGACACTGATACCCCGCCTACATGTATCGCGCAGTACATCAGCAGCCCACATTCTTTACAGATCCTGCGCCTGCTGATAATCTCTCGACGAATCAAGGCCATGCCAATGCCGGTGTTCGCGGATACGCGATCCCGGCGTTTTTGTTTTGAGCGGCCATGTGCCGCCACGCGTGAAGTCCCCACGCGCCCTCCCCCAATGTCCGCCACCGCCTCCCACCCCACGCCGCAAGCGCATCAGCGCGCGATCATCTTCATGATCGTCGCCGCCATCTGCTGGTCGAGCGGCGGTTACCTCGTGCGCCAGCTGTCGATCACGAATGCGTGGGAGATCGTGTTCTGGCGCTCGCTCTTCATGTCGCTGTTCGTCGCCGGGGTGTTGCTCGTCATGCACGGCAAGCGGATGCCGGCCGCCGTGCGCGCCGTCGGCCTGCCCGGCCTGCTGGCCGGCTTGCTGCTGGCGGGCACGTTCTTCTTCTTCATCGGTTCGCTCACGCGCACCACGGTGGCCAACACCTTTGTGCTGATGAGCGTCTCGCCGTTCCTCGCCGCGCTGGCCGGCTGGTTCGTGCTGCGCGAGCGCGTGCCGCTGCGCACGTGGGTCGCGATGGCCGTCGCGTTCGTCGGCATCATCGTGATGTTCGGCGGCGCCGCCGATGCCGGGCAACTGCTTGGCAACCTGATGGCGCTGGGCGTTTCGGTGTGCTTCGCTGCGCAACTCATGGTGCTGCGCAAATTCCACGCGACGGTGGACATGCTGCCCCAGGTTCTCATCGCGGGTCTATGGACGCTGATCCCCGCATGGCTCTTTGCCGGGAGCTTCAGCGCCACGCCTTCCGATCTGGCCGTGCTGTGCCTGATGGGCTGCGTGCAGCTCGGCATTGGTTGCCTGCTGGCCACGGCCGCATCGCGCGCGCTGTCGGCCACCGAACTCGGTCTCCTCGCGCTGCTCGAACCCATTCTGGGACCGCTATGGGTCTGGTTGCTGCTTGGCGAGCATCCGGGAACCAGTGCGCTGGTGGGCGGCGCGATCGTGCTGGGCGCCGTCATCGTGAATGGCGCGTTCGGCGCATGGCAGGGCCGCGCGGGCGAGGCTCGCGCACCGATGCCGGGTCCGTAATGGCGAAGGTCGCCCGGCAGGCGCTGCGGTTCACCGCATGACGCTGCCCGATTTTCCCGCCGCGTTCTACGTCGTCGCCGTGATCGCCATACTGATCACCGGCATCGCCAAGGGTGGATTCGGACAGGGTTCGGGCGGCATCGCCGTCCCGCTGATGTCGATCTTCATCGCGCCGCCCGAGGCCGCCGGCATCATGCTGCCCATCCTTTGCGCGATGGACATCTTCGGTGTGCACGCGTACTGGCGCTCGTGGTCGCGCCACCACATCGCGATCATGCTACCGGGGGCATTGCTCGGCATCGGCATCGGCGCGCTGGCCTTCGGCAGCCTGCCCGTCAACGTGATTCGCGCGCTGCTGGGCATCATCAGCGTCACCTTTGCGCTGAACCAGTGGCTGCGCCTCACCGAGCGCATGGCCCGGATGCTCGCGCGCGACCAGCAGCCGCCCGGCCGGATCGCGGGGACGTTCTGGGGCGCGCTCTCCGGCTTTACCAGTACGCTGGCCCACGCCGGCGGCCCGCCCTTCGCGATCTACATGCTCGCGCAGAAGGTGGACAAGACCCTGTTCGTCGGCACGTCGGCCGTGTTCTTCATGATCATCAATTACGTGAAGCTCGTGCCCTACTATTTCCTCGGGCAGCTCAACTTCGGCAACCTGACGATGGCGCTGCTGTTCGCGCCGCTGGCGCCGCTGGGTGTCTGGCTGGGCGTCGCGCTGCACCGCCGCATCTCGCAGCGGATGTTCTTCAACCTGAGCTACGGCCTGCTGCTCGTCACCGGCTTGAAGCTGCTCTACGACGCCGCCACCCACTGAGGGGCGAAACGTCGCCGGCGGCGCCTGGTTGCGCTATGATCGGCGCCTTTGGCAATGCGGCTTCCCCGATGAAACAGACGTTCCTCGATTTCGAACAGCCGATCGCCGAGCTGCAGCAGAAGATCGACGAGCTTCGCTTCGTCCACGACGACTCGGCGGTCGACATCTCCGACGAGATCACGCGGCTCTCCAAGAAGAGCCAGCAGCTCGCCAAGGACATCTACGGCAAGCTCTCGGCGTGGCAGATCGCGCAGGTCGCGCGGCACCCGCAGCGTCCCTACACCCTCGACTACGTGGCCGGCATGTTCAGCGAGTTCCGCGAACTGCATGGCGACCGCAACTATGCGGATGACCCCGCCATCGTCGGCGGCATCGCGCGCTTCAACGGCCAGCCCTGCATGGTGATCGGCCACCAGAAGGGGCGCGACACCAAGGAAAAGATCCACCGCAATTTCGGCATGCCGCGGCCCGAGGGCTACCGGAAGGCGCTGCGGCTCATGAAGCTCGCGGAAAAGTTCGGGCTGCCGCTCTTCACCTTCATCGACACGCCCGGCGCCTACCCGGGCATCGGTGCCGAGGAACGCGGCCAGTCCGAAGCGATCGGCCGCAGCCTGTACGAAATGGCCGGGCTGCGCATTCCGGTCATCGTCACCGTGGTCGGCGAAGGCGGGTCGGGCGGCGCCCTGGCCATCGCGATCGGCGACATCACGCTGATGCTGCAGTACTCCACGTATTCCGTCATCTCGCCGGAAGGCTGCGCGTCGATCCTGTGGAAGTCCGCGGACCATGCCGCCGAAGCCGCCGAGACGCTTGGCATCACCGCACCCCGATTGAAGCAGCTGGGCCTCATCGACAAGGTGATCAACGAACCGGTGGGCGGCGCGCACCGCGATCACGGCGCGATGATGCTGACGCTGAAGAAGGCGCTGACCGAGGCGCTGCGGCAGCTGCAGGAATTGCCGCTCGACACGCTGCTCGAGCAACGCGAGGACAAGATCCTCGCCTACGGCAAGTTCAAGGAGATCGCCGCCGGTTGACGCGCGACGGGCGGCCGGTGACGACACTCCCGCGCCAACCATGCGGCGCGAACCCGACGCTGACCCGATCCGCGCCTTGCGCGACGTCGTGGCCGGCGCGATCCACGAGCATGTCCCGCCGATGGCGCCGCTCCTGGTTGCGCTTTCCGGCGGCCGCGACTCCGTCGCGCTCTTCGATGCGATCGTCGCCACGGCGTCCGGACATCCGCTTCGCGCGGTCCACGTCCATCACGGCCTGTCTCCCAACGCGGATGCGTGGGCCGCCTTCTGCACCGAGCTCTGCGTCGCGCGACGGGTGGCGTTCGACGTGCGCCGCGTCGACATCGCGCGCCAGCCCCAGGCAAGCCTCGAAGCCTCGGCACGGGCCGCGCGTTACGCGGCGCTGACTGCAACGGCGAAGGCGCACGGCATCGCGCACGTGCTGCTCGCACACCATCGCGACGACCAGGCGGAGACCGTGCTGCTGCAGCTGTTGCGTGGCGCGGGACCGCGCGGGCTGGCCGCGATGCCGCCGGTGGCGCGCGATGCCGATGGCATCACGTGGCTGCGCCCGCTGCTCGATGTGTCGCGCGACGCGATCGACCGCTATGCCGATGCCGCGCGCCTGCGCTTCGTCGACGACGAGAGCAATCGCGTCCTCGCGCACCGGCGCAACGCCGTACGCCACCACGTGATGCCGGCCCTGGCCGCGGTGTTTCCACGACCCGAACAGATGCTGGCCCGCGCCGCGCGGATGCAGGCCGACGCCGCGCGGCTGGCCGACGACCTGGCCGCCATCGATGCGGGCGAGCGCGCCGACGATGGTTCGCTCGACCGCCTGCGGCTCGCGGCACTGCCGCTGCATCGCGCGGCCAATGTGCTGCGCTGGTTCCTGCGGCAACACGCGCTGCCCGCGCCCTCGGCGGCTCGCCTCGACGCGATGCTCCGGCAGTTGCGCCACGCACGCGACGACGCGCGTATCCGCATCGTGCACGCGGGTCGCGCCGTCGGCCTGCACCGCGGCCGCGTGTTCGTGCATGCATTGCCGCCTGCGCCCTACGCGTTGTCCTGGTGTGGCGAGGCCGAAGTGCGGTTGCCCCATGGCCGGGTGACGCTGGTCCCGCAAACCGGGCACGGGATCGACCTGTCGCACCTGGCCGCCGCACCGTTGCGCATCGTGTCGCGCAGCGGCGGCGAACGGATGCGCATCGGCATCGACCGCCCGCGGCAGGCATTGAAGTCGCTGCTGCAGGACGCGGGCATCCCCGTCTGGCAGCGCGAGGCGCTGCCGCTCGTGTTCTGCGGCGACGCGCTCGCCTGGGTCCCGGGGATCGGCATGGCCGCCGGCTTCGCGGCGCCGCCGGCGGGGACCGGCATCGCGATCGCCTGGCACCCGGATGAACCTGCCTCGGGCGTGGCGCCGGACGCCATCGGCTGACGCCGGAAGCAACACGGGCCGCCCATGGGCGGCCCGTGCGTTCAGCAGGACAACCGGGGCATCAGTCGGCGTAGACGCCGGCCTTCTTGATGATCGGGGTCCACAAGTCGATCTGCGATGCGAGCTTCTTGCGCAACGCGTCGGGCGTGGCCTGAGCGGCGGTCACGGGCTCCGTACCCAGTTCGGCAAAGCGCGTCTTGACCGTCGGATCCTGCAGCGCGATCTGCAGCGCCGCGCCGATCTTGTCGATGACCGGCTTCGGCGTGCCCTTGGGCGCGTAGAGGCCATGCCAGACGGCCAGGTCGAAGCCCGGCAACCCGGATTCGTTGGCGGTGGGAATCTCCTGCAGCGACGGCACGCGCGTGAGCGTCGTGACGGCGTAGGCCTTGACCTTGCCACCCTTGATCTGGCCGGTGGTGTTGGTGGTCTGGTCGCACATGAAGTCCACCTGGCCGCCCAGGATGTCGTTCATCGCGGGGGCCGTGCCCTTGTAGGGAACGGTGGTCAGGTCCGCCTGGATCGCCGACATCAGCAGCATGCCGCAAAGATGCGAAGCCGAACCCACGCCGGCGTTGGCGTAGGTGACCTTGTCCTTGTTGGCCTTGATGTAGGCGATCAGTTCCTTCATGTCCTTGGGCGCGAAGTCCTTCTTGGAAATGATCGTCATCGGCACGTCGGTGACGAGTCCGATGGGTTCGAAGTCCTTGACCGAGTCGTAGGGCAACTTGCGATACAGGCCCGGCGCCGTGGAGTGGCCGATGTGATGCAGGAAGAGCGTGTAACCGTCTGGCTTGGCTGCGGCAGCCTTGGCCGCCCCGATGGTGCCGCCGGCGCCGCCGACGTTCTCGACGATCACCGTCTGCTTCAGCGTGACGCTCATCGACTGCGCGATCAGCCGCGCGACCACGTCCGTGGGGCCACCGGCCGCAAACGGCACGATCATCGCGATGGGCTTGGTGGGGAAATCCTGCGCGGCCACGGGCCACGCCAGGGCGGCCAGCGACAGCGCCGCGACAATCCGGGTTACGTTACGAAACATTGGAACCATCCTCCAAATTGGCACCGCGGCGTGTCCCCGGTGCTCGAAAGTTTGCTGATGCTGCTGCGACACCCGTCGCGGGAACGCATCCGCGTGCGTCCTCTTGTGGTCTGTTTGGACCGGTCCCGCTTGTTTTAGTGCGGTCACCGGGCAGGTGGTCTGCAAGTTTAGCCCACGTCCGCCGGACCGTCATCCAGCCGGGCCGGTCGTCCAGGCGCAGGCCATCCCCGGAATGGCCGCCAAACGACCCCGGCCGTGGCGCGGGAGACCCCTGTCCCGGCCGGTGCCGCGCGTGCTATAATTTTGAATTCATTCGCTTTTATTCCGTTGGAGCATAGAAATGGCCGTAGAACGTACACTTTCGATCAT
>JANNNM010000579.1:0-1574 GCA_031398535.1 Betaproteobacteria bacterium
GCGCTGGTCGGCGAGTCGGGCTCCGGCAAATCCGTTACCGCGCTGTCGATCCTGAAGCTGGTGGAAACGGCCACCTACGAAGGTGCGATCCGCTTCCAGGGCGAGAACGTGCTGCAGAAGTCCGAGCGCGAGATGCAGCAACTGCGCGGACGCGACATCGCGATGATCTTCCAGGAGCCGATGACGGCGCTGAACCCGTTGTATCGGGTCGGCAACCAGATCGCCGAAGTGCTGGAGCTACACGAAGGTCTCAACAAGAAGGACGCGAAGGCGCGTGCCGTAGACCTGCTGGCGCGCACCGGCATTCCCGACCCCGCCAAGCGCGTCGACTCCTTTCCGCACCAGTTGTCCGGCGGACAGCGGCAGCGCGCGATGATCGCGATGGCGCTGGCCTGTCGCCCCAAGCTGCTGATCGCCGACGAGCCCACCACCGCGCTGGACGTCACCATCCAGGCGCAGATCCTCACGCTGCTGGACGACCTGCAGCGCGAGTACGGCATGGCCATCCTGTTCATCACGCACGACTTGAACCTGGTGCGTCGCTTCTGCCATCGCGTGGGCGTGATGGAGCGCGGCAAGCTGGTGGAACAGGGCGAGACCGCGCAGGTCTTCCAGCACCCAAAGCATCCGTACACCGTCAAGCTGATCAACAGCCGGCCGGTGCGCGCCGTGCAGCCGCTGGCCGCGAACGCGCCGGTGCTGGCCTCCGCCAAGGATGTCAGCGTCGATTTCGTTTCGTCCAAGGGCTGGTTCGGCAAGGACGTGTTCCGCGCCGTTCGCGATGCCACGTTGCAGCTGAAGCGTGGCGAAACACTTGGCATCGTCGGCGAATCGGGCTCGGGCAAGACCACGCTGGGCATGGCGCTGCTGGCGCTGCAGCCGATCGCGTCGGGCGAAGTGATGCTGGACGGCCAGCGCGTGGACAACGCCGACCGCGCCACGCTGCGCGCGATGCGCCGCCGGATGCAGGTGGTGTTCCAGGATCCGTTTGCGTCGCTGTCGCCGCGGATGACGGTGGAGCAGATCGTCGGCGAAGGCGTCGCGCTGCACATGCCGGAGCTCTCGAAGGCGCAGCGGCGCGAAAAGATCCTGGAAATGCTCGCGGAAGTGGGTCTGTCCGCCGCTTCCGGCATCCATGACGTGCTCACGCGCTATCCGCACGAATTCTCCGGCGGCCAGCGGCAGCGGATCGCCATTGCGCGCGCCGTCATTCTCAAGCCGGAGCTGCTGGTGCTGGACGAGCCCACGTCGGCACTCGACGTCTCCGTCCAGCAGCAGGTGTTGAAGCTGCTCGGCGACCTGCAGGTGAAGTACGGCATGAGCTACGTGTTCATCAGCCATGACCTGGCCGTCATGCGCGCCATGGCGCACCGGGTGCTGGTGATGAAGGATGGCGCCATTGTCGAGCAAGGGGAGGCATTGGCCCTGTTCGCCGCGCCGCAGCAACCGTATACGCAGACGCTGCTGGCGGCCGCCAGCGTGTGATGACCAGCAGCCAGGGTTCACTTGTGGGTCGGGCTTCAGCCCGACTGCCGCGCCCGTTTCCTTGTGGGTCGGGCTTCAGCCCGACTGCC
>JANNNM010000370.1:0-8131 GCA_031398535.1 Betaproteobacteria bacterium
AGCTCGAGGCCGAGGGCGCCCCCGACGTACAGGATTGCGGCAACGATGAAGGTGAATTTCGTCTGAGCAGGAAGTCGCAGGAGGAATCTCAGGAAAAAAAGCGTGACAGCGAGCACCACCACAATGCCGGGAATGACCCAGGCGAAATAGAAGATGCCGAACGGACCTTCTCCCAGAAATCCACGTACCGGCATGATCAGGCCGTCATGGAATGACCATGCCTCGTCAACGGCCATGAACAAGAAACCGAAGGCAAGGATCGTCCATTTCGAACGATCAGGATCCCGTTGCTCCTTCTTCAGTACGGCGATGACCGCAAGCAGCAGGGCCGCGCAGGACAGCAGAAGAACCGAGAAAAGGGTTGGGATATTCTGCTCCGCGTCAAGGTCAAAGAGCCGGACCAGTCCATACACTTGATCGTGGCCAAGAACGTATTTGGTCAATTGACCGCCGATGCTGGCAAGAACCAGAAGCAGCGCCACCACGCTCAACGCGCGCGCAACTGCGGACGGGTTGAGCCGGATTGGATTGGTTGCCACCATGAATGGCGCTCCTCTAGCGTCGTCGGACCAAACGAATCCAGCCAACCCGTCGGTAAAACCGTTGCGCACGGACATCGAGCCACGCACTCTCCGTGCGGTCAAGCTTTGGATCCTGTCACTCGCGCGAGCATTGGAGCAACTAGAACCGCAATGGCCCGCTAACTCAAGTTCGCGGCTTTCTTGACCTGCGTCAGCACCGCCATCTCCGGCGACTTCTTGTAATGGGGGTCCAGCGGATAGCACCCCGACACCATTCCGTTGCGCGGCGCCGTCGTGCAATCCGAGAACGTGCGACACAGCCGCTTCCGCTGCATCCCCCGTCCAGCCAACACATCGGCCGGCAACTCGGGATAGGAAAGCACCATCCGTCCCAATCCCACCAGATCCACCCAGCCTTCGCGCACGACCGCCTGCGCGACATGCGGCAGGAATTCCTGCAGATAGGTATACCCGCTGCCCATGAACACCAGGCCCGGATACGACGACTTGAGATCGCGCACCGTTTCAAGATGCCGCATCACGCCGACCAGCGGATCTTCCGGCGGCTTGTAGCCATCCGACGGCGGATACAGCGCGGGGCGCGTCAGGTGCGGGTTGTAGTACGGGCTGCCCAGCGTGATGTTGACGAGCTGGATCCCGAGGCCTTCCAGAATGCCCAGGAACGCACGGGGCTCCGTCAGGTCGATCGTGACCGGCGCATTTTCATCGGTGCCGAAACCATAGCGATACGGCAAGCTCTTCGAGAAATCATCCGGCACGCCGGGTCCGAGGGAATCGGGTTCCGACGCCTCGGGATCGGGCTTGAACGGCACGAGGTCGGCAATCGAAACCCGCACGCCAATCTCAAGCCCAGGCGCCGCGGCACGAATGCCCGACACCAGCTCCCGAAGGAAACGCGTGCGGTTTTCGAGCGATCCACCGAAATCCCCCGGCCGTGTCTTGGCCGACAAAAACTCGTGCCCGAGATAGCCGTGGCAATGCTTCAAGTCAACAAACTGATACCCGCAATCCCAGGCGCGCTTGGCAGCGATGACGTAGTCATCGATCAGCGCGCGGATATCGCCATCACTGAGCAACGGATAGTCAGGCGCAATGCCGAACTTGCGGTCGAGGATGGGATGCCGGTACAGAATGCGCGGCTCCATCTTCACCTTGCTGTTGGGCTTGCAGAAGCGGCCCGAGTGCGTCAGCTGCAAGCCGATGACGAGGTTGTTGTCGTCGCCCATCGCCTCACGGTGCGCGGCGACCAGTGTCTCGCGCAATTGCGCGATGGCGGACTGGCTGTCCGCAGTCATCATCAGCTGGTTGGGATTGGCGCGGCCATCGTGGCGGACGGCCACGGCCTCGCCGCCCCAGATCATCTTGGCGCCGGAAAGGCCAAAGTTGCGCCAGCGGCGGATGGTGTTGTCGGAAGGCTTGCCATCTTCGTGGCAATCCCAGCCTTCCATCGGCTGGATTGCGAAGCGATTGCCGATCGTGAACGGTCCGGCCGCAAGCGGAGCGCCCAGCGGCGACGCGGGGCCGGATCCAACAATGTCATCACAAGGCATCGGGAGACCCAGTCGCTGCAGGTTCTCCTTGAAGCCGGTTGGGGTTTGCAGCGATTTGATCTTGGCAAAGTCACCGAATTTCACTCAACCTGCTCCTGATTGTTTTCCGTGTTGCTAGAAGAATTGATTGGGCTTCTGGAAGATGCCAAGCAGCAGCGCACCGTTGGGTGCGCTGGCCACATGGCGGCTGCCGGCGGGGCGCCACACGAAGGTGCCCGCCTTGGCCTCGCCTTCATGGTCGACGAGGCTGCCTTCCAGCACCCACGTCTGCTCGATCTCGACGTGCATGTGATCGGTGAGCACCGCGCCGGGCGCCATGCGCGTCAGCACCGTCTGCAGGCCGGTCACCGGATCTTCCATCAGTACCTTGATCTCGACACCGGGAAAGCGCGAGGCCTTCCACGGCAGCGCAGGGACATCGACGTAACGCGAAGCCAGTGCAGGCAGCGATGCATGCGCGGCTTCAAGATCCGGGGTGCGGCTCGACATGAGTTTCAATCCTGTGTGAACGAAGGCTCAGGGTTTGGGAATCCCGACCGTGGCCGGCGAGATCTTGGCCTGGCCGGCCTCGAACTTCTGCCATGCGGCATCGGCGACGGCAGGCATGGCGATCTTCTGCGCTTCCGCACCCGAGGTGACCACCATCAGCGCGCCACGCGCGTTGGCGTACTTCTTGATGGCTTCGGACTTGGCGACCTTCTCGGCCCAGATCTTGTCCATCGTGGCGGTTACTTCAGGCGGCACGCCCTTGGGGATGAAGATGCCGAAGTAGCTGACCGGCACCTTGAAGCCCGGCACGAAGTTCGAAAGCGGCGGAACGGTGCCATAGCCTTCGATCTCGATGGGCTTGTCGCCGATCACGGCCAGCGGACGCAGGCGCTTGCCCTTGATCATTTCCGATTGCTCGGACGAAAGCTGCGTGGTCATGTCGGTTTCGCCGGCCACCGTGGCGATCACCGCCGGGTTGCCGCCGTCGTAGGTGACGTGCTTGTACTTGACGCCAGTGGCGGCCGCGATCTGGTCCATCGCCGTGTGGCCGCTGGAGTTGACGCCGGCCGTGGCGACGGAGATCGTGCCTGGCTTGGCCTTCAACGCGGCCAGCAATTCATTCATGTCCTTGTACGGCGAGTTGGCCGGCACGGAAACGATCGTGGGCAACGCCAGGTGCAGGTACAGGTTCCAGTCCTGCACCGTGGTGTCGACCATGCCCAGGATCTTGTAGGAGCCCAAGTCCTTCGGCGCGCCGGAGGTCCACGTGTAGCCATCCTTCGGTGCTTCCAGCGCGTTCTTGGTCCCGATGGAGCCCGATGCACCAGGCTGGTTCAGCACGATGATCTTCTGGCCGAGGGCCGACTCAAGTTCACCTGCGGTGACGCGGATCATCTGGTCGGTGGCGCCACCGGCGGCCCACGGGACGATCACGTTGATGGGCTTGTTCGGCTTCCAATCCTGCGCCAGTGCGAAGGGCGAAACAGCAAGCGCCGCCAGGCCTGCAACTGCGGCGGCAATACTCAAGGTGCGAATCGATTTCACTGTGTTTCCTCCTGGATGGGTTGGCCTCTCGAACGGAGGCTTGGGCTGCACATGATGGGATCACGATTGTGCGTGAAAAATGCGTTGCGGGGAATGTCGGTAGGCGGAAGTCCTTACGAGGCAGCCGGCGCGGCCACGCCGAGCTTGTCGCCCCATGGGGTCAGCGTCGGCATGATCGACGGAAACAGTGCCACTCCGTGGGAAATCTGATCGCGATGGCGCTTCATGCCGTTCTCGCCCGGCAGCCGCACGGCAGGTCCGCCCGGACGGGGCGTGGCGTTGTGGCAGGCGTCGACCAGCCAGTCGGTCTGGCGCGTGTAGTCGGCCGTGCCGCCGAACGCCGCGGGGTCGAACACCTGCACGAACACGGTGGCACCCCAGCCCTCGGACGGATCGGCGCGGCCGAAGCCCGCCAGCGCCGCGGTGCAGGCTTCGATCAGCAGCGCCAGCGCGTAACCCTTGTGGCCGGCATCGAGGCCGCCCAGCGGCAGCAGCGTACCCTTCGGTTCTGCAAACAGCACGGCGGGGTCGGTCGTGGCGTTGCCCTGCGCATCCTGCACCCACGGATGCGGCAATTGTTCGCCGGCCTTGTGCAGCCGGTTGGTGAGCCCGTTGGTCGTGTAGCTGGCCGAGATGTCGAGCAGGATCGGGTCGCCTGAGGTGGGAATGCCGGCCGCCATCGGATTGGGCGTGAACACGGGCGTGACGCCACCGAACGGCGCCACGCTGCACGTCGACGGATCGGAGCAATAGAGCAGCCCCGCCATGCCGCGGTCGGTGACGCGTTTCAGGTAGGCCGCCAGGCACGCGATGTGATGCGAACGGCGGATCACGACGGTGCCGGTGCCATACATTTTTGCCATCGAGATGGCGGTGTCAAACGCGCGCACGGTCAGCCACGGGCCGGGCAGCCGCAGGCCGTCCCAGGTTTGCGCGGCGGGCCGCTGGTTGATCACCTTCGGCTCGCCGGATTTCGCCATCGTGCCCTTCTCGAGCTCCGCGAGATAGCCGGGCAGCAACGCCAGGCCATGCGTGTTGTGGCCGAGAAGATCGCCGTCGACCAGCACGGTGGCGACGTCCGTCGCGATATCGTCGCGCACACCGATCCTGGCCAGCATGGCGTGGGCGAACGTGACAAGCGCGTCGGCGCGGTAGCGGGGGACATTCAGCGGTGCGTTCATCGGCTCTTCCATCCGTGGTTGCGATACATCTCGAGGCCGGCCCTGGCGCCCTGGCCCAGGATCCACGTGTCGGCACCGTACAGCAGCACGTTCACGCCCATCGATGTCACACGCTTGGTCTGCGCATCGGACATCGCCGTGGTGCCGACGGACTTGCCGGCGCCGCGGACGATCTTCGCGGCGCGTTCGACAAAGGCCTGCACGCGCGGGTCATCCACCTGGCCGGGGATGCCCAGCGCCACCGAGTAGTCGTACACGCCGAGGTACACGTGGTCGAGCGCCTCGATCTCGACGATGCGTTCGAGGTGCGACGCGGCCTCCGGGGATTCCACCAGCACGCCGGTGAACGGATAGCCGGGCACGTACTTCGGCTGCGGCGGCATGCCGTAGTTGCCGCCGCGCGTGAAGGGGTTCATGCCGCGGGTGCCCAGCGGCGCGAAGTGCGCCATCTTCACGGCCCGTTGCGCGGCGACGGCGTCCGGGATCTGCGGCACGACGATGCCGTCGGCGCCCAAGTCGAGCGCGCGCTGCACGAAGAACGCATCCGGACCCGGCACCCGGACGATGGGCGACATGCCGCCGTGCTCGCAGGCGGTGATCGAGGCTTCGAGCGTCACGAAGTCGAAGCCGCCGTGCTCACAATCGAGGATGGCGAAGTCGAAGCCGGCGGCGGCGATGGTGCCGCTGGACTGCGCCGTGGGCAGCACCATCCAGATGCCGGCGATGGGACTGCCGCTGGCCAGCTTGGCGCGCAGCGGATGGGAACTGGCGGGAGGAACGGGCATGGGGTAACCGTAGAAGGCGGGTTGGCGCAGGTTCGCATTGGTGCGGGGCTCGATGCCGCGCCCGCGCGCGAGTTGACTGTTGAGGGTGATTCGCACACGATTCTAGCGCAGCGCGGTTGCCCGGTACGCCGTCGCCTTCGTCCCCCTTCGCGCCCACGCCCCTCTCGTGCTCCCCTCATCGCTGCAGATCAGCGTCGTCACCCACCGGCCTGACATGAAGCTGCTCGAGCGCTGCCTGCGCAAGCTGGCGCTCGCCATCGGCGCGGGCCGCGAGGCCGGCGCGATGCGCACCGTGCACCTGGCGCTGATCGACAACAGCGAGGACCGCGAGGTGGCCGATGCGGTGATCAAGCTGGGCAAGATGCGTTTCTCCGATTCCGGCGTGCATGTCACCTACCTGCGCGGCCACGCCAACATCGGCTACGGCGCGGCGCACAACCTCGTGCTGCATGGCACCGGCTCGGACTATCACCTGGTGCTGAACCCGGATGTGGAACTGGCGCCCGATGCGCTGGCCAATGGCGTCCGCTGGCTGGACGAGCACCCGGACGTGGGTGCGCTGGCGCCGCTGGTCGTCGGCCCGGACGGCCGCCGCGAATACCTGTGCAAGCGCTATCCGGCCGTGTTCGACCTGTTCCTGCGCGGTTTCGCGCCGTCGTTCGTGCGCAAGCTTTTCCGCAAGCGGCTCGAGCGCTACGAGCTGCGCGACATGATGGACGTCGAGCCGCCGCGCGAGTTGATCGGCATCCCGGCGTTGTCCGGTGCGTTCATGCTGGTGCGGCGCACGGCCATCGACCGTACCGGAGGCTTCGACCCCAAGTTCTTCCTCTACTTCGAAGACTTCGACTGGAGCGTGCGGCTCAATCGCATCACCAAGACCGCCTATGTGCCCAGCGTGCAGATCGGCCACCACGGCGGCGGTGCGGCGAAGAAGGGCGGGCGCCACATCCAGTGGTTCGTGAAGAGCGGCTTCCGCTTCTACAGCCTGCATGGCTGGAAATGGTTCTAGCGGCACCGGGTAGGCGCGTCGCCGTCACGGGAGCGGGCGGCTTCATCGGACGCGCGGTGATTCCGGCGCTGGTGGCGCGCGGGTTTGCCGTGCGTGGATTGGTCCGCGATGCGCCGCCTGCGCTGAACGATGTCGAAGTTCGCGTGATCGGCGATCTCACCGAGCACAACCACTCCGCGCTGACCGACATGCTGCGCGACACCGACGCGGTGGTGCATCTGGCCGCGCGCGTGCATGTGCCGGCGCGCGCCGATGCGCAGGCCGCGTATCGCGCGATGAACGTGGAAGTAACCCAACGGCTGGCGCGCGCGGCGGTCGCCTGCGGCATCGGTCATTTCGTGTTTGCCAGTTCGATCAAGGTCAACGGCGAAGCCACGACGCCGGGCCGGCCGTTCCGCGAGACCGACGTACCGCAACCGTACGATGCGTATGCGCGCAGCAAGTGGGAGGCGGAGACCGCGTTGGCGCAGGTGGCGGCGGATACGGGGCTGCGCGTGACCGCGCTGCGGCTGCCGCTGACCTATGGTCCGCAGGCCAAGGCCAACTTTGCGGCGCTGGTGCGCGCGATCCGACGCGGCATCCCGTTGCCGCTGGAGGGCATCGTCAATCGGCGCAGCCTGCTGGGCGCGGGCAATCTCGCGGACGCGCTGGCAGCGGTGCTGGGCGATGTGGATGCGTCCGCACAGGGCCGCTGCGCGACCTATCTGCTGGCCGACCGGGAAGCCGTGTCGACGCCGGAGCTGGTGCGCGCGATCGGCATTGCGGTAGGGGTGCCGGCAAAACTGTTTGCGCTGCCGCCGCAACTGCTGCGTTTCGTGGCCGGACTTGCCGGCCGCGAGGAGGCGCTGGCGCGGCTGGCAGGGTCGCTGGAAGCCGATACCCGTGCTTTCCGGTCGCGCTTTCACTGGGTGCCGCCCGAGACGCTGGCGCAGGGGCTGCGCAACGCGCTGGCCGAGGCTTCACCGCTATAATCGGGGCTTGAAGTCCCCGAGGCCGCTGCCCATGGATCCCCGTGCTTCCGGCCGCCGCGCCGACCAATTGCGCACCGTGCGCGTTACCCGTGCTTTCACCCGTCACGCCGAAGGCTCGGTGCTGATCGAGATGGGGGATACGCACGTGCTGTGCACGGCCAGCGTGGAAGAGGGCGTGCCGCCGTTCCTGAAGGGCAAGGGCCAGGGTTGGCTCACGGCGGAATACGGCATGCTGCCGCGCGCCACCAACACGCGGATGCGCCGCGAAGCGGCCGAAGGCAAGCAGTCGGGCCGCACGCAGGAAATCCAGCGTCTGATCGGCCGCAGCCTGCGCGCGGTGACGGACATGAAGGCGTTGGGTGAGCGCACGATCAAGATCGACTGCGACGTGTTGCAGGCCGACGGCGGCACGCGCTGCGCGTCGATCACCGGTGCGTGCATCGCGGTGGCCGATGCTGTGGCGTGGTGCCGCGAACGCGGACTGGTTGCTGGTTTACCTTTGCGCGAATTTGTTGCGGCCGTGTCGGTGGGCATCGTCGATGGCGTGCCGATGCTCGACC
>JANNNM010000372.1:0-2600 GCA_031398535.1 Betaproteobacteria bacterium
CAGCTGCACGTCGGCGACGCGCATGATCACGGCATCGACCTTGCCGCCGGCATACCCCGCAAGGAGGCCCAGCGACACGCCCAGCAGGATCGCCAGCGCCACCGACGCGAGACCCACCAGCAGCGACACGCGGGCGCCGTACATGATGGCGGAGAACACATCGCGGCCCTGGTCGTCCGTGCCCAGGAAATAGGAAGGATTGCCGCCTGCCGACCAGCTGGGCGGCAGCAGCGCATCGTTGAGATTGAGCGTCTTCAGGTCGAAGGGATTGTGCGGGGCCAGCCACGGCGCAAACACGGCGGCGCTGACGCAGATCAGCAGCACGACGAACGAGACCATCGCGAGCGGCGAGTGGCGGAAACTCCACGCCACGTCGCTGTCCCACAACGCGGCCACGCGTGAGCGCCATGACGGTGGCGTGAGCAGCGCCGCGACCGGGGTGCTCATCGCGCGCGCCCGTTCGCTTCCGCGGCAATGGCCGACAAGGCGGTCAGCGTCGTGGCCAGCGCCTGGTCGTAGATCATCATCTTCCAGTCGTCGGCATCCTGGTAGAACGCGTCGCGCACGCCGCGCTTGATCGCCGCGCGCATCGCGGCGGGCGCGTCCGGCGTGTTGGACAGCCACTGGTCGGCGCGCAAGGCGTTGATGACATCGAGCACCGGCAGCGTGCCGTACTCGAGCGCGATGCCGGCGCTGGCAACCCCCGGGCATTCGTCGATGACGGCATGGAAGTTGACGCCGGTCAGCGGCGCCGAGGTCGACGTGCCGTCCTCGAAGGACGTGACGTCGGTGCCCCACCAGCGCCGCGTGCGCGCGAGCGTGGCCGCGTCGCCGCCCGCGAAGATCTTCTCGCCGTACCCGCGCGGGCCGAGACCGGTGTGGAAATCGATCCAGCCCAGCGTGCGGCGAGGCGCGCCTTCCTCGCGCAGCAACTGGCGCAGGACCTTGTTGCTCCACGCGGGTCCCGTGCCGCCGTAGAAGAGACCGTCGGGATACTCGCACTGGCCACCGGAAACGGCGGCCTGCAGTGCAGGCATGCCATGGGCGGCCACATAGGCCTGCAGGCTTGCGACCTCCGCGGGCCCGGGGGGCCAGGATGCCGGCACGATGAAGTCGTGCACCGCGGCATACCCGGCATTGGGTGCAGGCGGCGGCTGGAAACTGCGGAAGTTGCGGTTGAGGTCGATGTTGTCCTCGTTGGTCCGCCGCAGATGCGAAAAGCCGTACGGATTGAGCGCATGCAGCAGCACCACGCGGACGCCTGAAGCCTGCACGGCATCGAGAAAGCGTGGATCGTGCAGCAGGCCGACCTGCGCACCGGAGCCGCAGAAGCCCTCCGCACCGTGCGTGCCGGATGAAAGCAGCAGCACCGCGGCGGCATCGGCCGGCCCCATGCAGGCCACGTCGATGGCAAGGTCTTCCCCTGCCGCGCCGCGAACGGCCGGATGCACATGGCTGACGACGGGCAACCCGCGCGCCAACGTTGCGGCGAAGAACCGTTCGCGGGCCTCGACGTAGGTGGCGGCGAAGTGGGGAATGGCGTTGAAGGTCATCGGCGTGGACGGGAGATGGTGGCGACGCGGCGCGTCATCGCGCCGGTACGAGCGGCATGGCGGCCTCGGCCAGCGCCGCAAGATACCCGGCGCCCAGCGGGATGACCGCATCGTTGAAGTCGTAGGTGCTGTTGTGCAGGAAGCAGCCGCCGTCGGCGCCCCCCTGCCCCAGTCGCGCGAACGCCCCGGGCTTGGCCTGCAGCATGAACGAGAAATCCTCGGCGCCCATCGACGGCGCGAGGTTGCGCTCGACGTTGTCGGCGCCGATCAGCTGCGCGGCGACGTCGGCGGCGAACATGGCCTCGCGGTCGTGGTTGATCGTGGCGGGATACACGCGCTCGTAGTGCAGCGTGGCGCGTGCGCCGAAGGCCGCGGCGATCGAATGCACCAGTTCCTTCAGGCGGACCTCGATCATGTCCTGCGTCGCGGGCCGGAACGTGCGCACGGTGCCGACCAGCTTCGCATGCGACGGGATGACGCTCATCGCGCCCGGGTTTCCTGCCTGCATCGCGCACAGGCTGACGACCGCGGTGTCGATCGGGCTGACGTTGCGGCTGACGATCGACTGCGCGGCGGTGATGATGTGGCCCGCGACCAGCACCGGGTCGATCGCCGCATGCGGATGCGCGCCGTGCCCGCCTTTGCCGTCGATCGTGATCTCGATGCGATCGGCCGCGGCCATCGCCGGCCCGGGCGTGATGCCGATGCGTCCGGGCGGCAACCCCGGCCAGTTGTGCAAGGCATAGACCTGCTCCGCGGGAAAGCGCACGAAGAGGCCATCCTCGATCATCGCCTTCGCGCCCGCAAAGCCCTCCTCGCCGGGCTGGAAGATGAGGTAGGCGGTGCCGTCGAAGTTGCGCGTCTCGTGCAGGTAGCGTGCCGCGGCCAGCAGCATCGTCGTGTGCCCGTCGTGGCCGCAGCCGTGCATCATGCCGTCGTGCCGCGACTTGTGCGCGAACTCGTTCTCCTCCTGCATCGGCAGCGCATCCATGTCGGCGCGCAACCCCACGCTGCGGCCGCTGCCCTGCTGCCGGCCGTGGATGACCG